>NZ_CP048741.1:2422633-2431696 GCF_018336475.1 Romboutsia sp. 13368 | reverse complement strand
TTTTAATGATAAGTACTCTATGCATAGGATGTAGCAAAAAAACATCTGAAGAGATAAATTTCTTTAACTATGGAGAAAATATAGATGAAGAAACAATTAAAGAATTTGAAGAGCGATATGGAATAAAAGTTAATATAGAGACTTTTGATGATATGGAAAATATGTATCAAAAGGTTAAAAGCGGTGGAGTAAAGTATGATGTAGTTTTAGTATCTGATGCTTTAATGCCTAGAATGATTAAACAAAATCTTGTTCAAGAATTAAATAAAGATAATATACCAAATATATCTCAAATGGATGAAGAATATTTAAATCTAGAAATAGACCCAGGTAATAAATACTCAGTACCTTATATGTTTGGAACTGTAGGTCTTATTTATAATAAAGATGTAGTAAAAGAAGCAGTAGATAGTTGGGATATATTATGGGATGAAAAATATAAAGATAAGATATTTATGTTTGATACTTATAGAGATACAATAGGAGTAGCTTTAAAGAAATTAGGTTATTCACTAAATTCAACTGATATAAATCAGATTGAAGAAGCTAAGCAATTATTAATAGAACAAAGAAAAACTGTAGATCCTATATATGGTGTAGATAACGGAACAACAATGATTCCAGCAGGAGAATCTGATATAAATATGATATGGTCTGGAGAAGGATTAAATCTTCAAGAAGAAAATCCTAATTTAGTTTATGTAGTTCCTAAAGAAGGTGCTAACTTCTGGATTGATAGTTTATGTATATYTTCGAATGCTAAAAATGTTGAAGGAGCTGAAAAGTTTATAAACTTTGTAAGTGATAAGAAAAGTGCACTAAGAATAGCAGATGAAATAGGATATACAACTCCAAATAAAGAAGCTAGATTAGAACAACCAGAGAGTGTAAGGAATAATCCAAATGCATATATGCCAAAAGAAATAATGGATAGATGTGAAATATATGTTGACTTCCCAAAGGACATAAAGAAAATATATGATAATGCATGGTTAGATATAAAATCAAGTAATTAAAAAAGAAAGGTCTATGACCTTTCTTTTATTATAAAATTATACCTTTAAGCTAGATAATTAATAAAATACTAGATTGGACATAATTAAGATATATAATTTCAAAGTTTGTCATTATTATAAGAATATGATATTATATAGAACTATAAGAACTCCCACCAAAAGGGAATAACAACATTTAATGGAGGAAATCAATAATGGAAAATTTACCAAATTGCCCAAAATGTAATTCAGAATATACTTATGAAGATGGAAGCCTTTTAGTTTGTCCAGAATGTGCTTACGARTGGTCTCCAGAAGCAAATAACGAAGAAGAAAATGTTATAAAAGACGTAAATGGAAATGTATTAAATGATGGAGATTCTGTAACAGTAGTTAAAGATCTTAAAGTTAAGGGTGCATCATCATCTATAAAAATAGGAACAAAAGTAAAAAATATACGTTTAGTTCCAGATGCTGCTGATGGACATGATATAGAATGTAAAATAGATGGTTTTGGAGCAATGAAGTTAAAGTCTTCAGTTGTTAAGAAAGCATAATTTAATATTATATAAACTAAAAAACCGTACCTTTAAAGGTACGGTTTTTTAGTTTATATAATAGCGCATAAGGTATAATATTAATATAAAATTTATAAAATTAAGGAGAATTTATATGGAGATATTTACTATAGGACATTCAAATTATAATGTAGAAAAGTTAATAGACATGCTAAGATACTATAATATAAACTGTGTTGTAGATATTAGAGGAACTCCATATTCAAAATATAATGTGCAATACAATAAAGAAACAATAAGAAATACCTTAATAAAAGAAGGTTTTGTATATATTTATATGGCTAAAGAATTTGCAGCAAAAAGAGATAATAAAGAATCCTATAACAAAGAAGGGTATTCAGATTTTGAAAAAGTTATATATGAAGATGATTTTAAAAATGGAATTGAACGCTTAAAAAATGGTTGTGAAAAGGGATATAGAATAGCTCTTTTAGGGGCAATGCAAGACCCTATTAGATGTCATAGAAGTATATTAGTAGGACGAGCTTTAGTGAAAAATGGATTTAATGTAAAACATATATTAGATGACTACTCTATTGCTTATCAAACAGATATAGAAAAAAGCCTTTTAGAAAAATACTTTGAAGATAGAAATCAAATGACAATAGATTATATACTAGGAACCAATAAAAGTGAAAAAGAAATGATAGAAGAAAGCTATAGATTAGCCAATAAAGAAATTGGATATAGAATAGAACATTTAGATATAAAAGTGGACAAATAATCCTAAAATTTAACAAATGTTCATAAATGAATTGTTTTAATGTAGAAAAAGTAATATAATAATTAAGCAAATTTAAAAATAATTATTATATGGAGAGATACGAATATGAAGAATAATTTTGCTACAATAGTAAAAGAATACACATTACTAACTTTAGGTGTTATATTAGTGGCATTCGGAATACAATATTTTTATGCACCAAATGAAATAGCAGGTGGTGGATTAAGCGGGATGGCATTAGTAATTAGCCATTATGTTCCATCATTATCAGTAGGAACTATAATATTAATAGGTAACATAATACTATTTGCTATATCATTTATATTAATAGGTGGAGATTTTGGATTTAAGACTATATATGCTAGCTTTATGTTGTCTTTTGTTATGGACTTCATGGAAAAAGTACTTCATTCTTATGCATTAACTACTAACATGCTTTTAGCAATAATAGCTGGTACTTTAATAATAGCAACAGGATTAGGTATAGCATTTGCTATAAATGCTTCTACAGGTGGAACAGATATACTTGCTAAAATATTAAATAAGTATACTAATTTTAATATAGGGATATCTTTATTAATAGTAGATTTATTTGTTGTAGTATGTGGCGGATTAACATTTGGGCTAGATAAAGGTATATACTCATTATTAGCTGTTATAGCAAATGGATTGATAGTAGATACAGTTATAGCTAAAATAGATAAAATAAAATCTAAAAAAATGGAATCTCAATCTGAAGAAGAGAGTATTGCATAAAAAATAAATCCTAGAGGATAGATAAGAAAAATCTATAATCTGGGATWTAGAATTAAAATATTATAAAATAAATTTTCACATAAAAATAAGGATAAAATTAACTAATTTTATCCTTATCCCATATAAATAGCTTTTCACTATTATTTAAAGCACCAAATATATTTTTCTTAACACCAGGCATGGTATTATTTAATTGAGCTAAAAGCTCCTTAACATCTTGTCTTTTTGTGCTACCATTAGCTGGACATGGATTTTCTATAACAGGATAATTAAATTCTTTAGTAGCTTTTTTTGTCATATATTCTTCAATATAAACCATAGGTCTTATTACAGTTATACCTTGCTTATCTAGATATGTTTTTGGTGAGAAACAATTTACTCTTCCCTCATAGAATAAAGACATTATAAATGTTTCTATTGCATCATCTTTGTGGTGTCCAAGCGCAACCTTAGTACATCCTAACTTTTTAGCAGTATCATTTAAGGCACCTCTTCTTAAGTTAGCACATAATGAGCATGGATTTTTTTCTTTTCTTATATCAAAAACTATTTCTTTTATATTTGTTTGTACTTCGTGAAACTCTATATCTAAATCCTTACAAAGTTTGTATAAAGGTGAATTATCAACTCCACCAGGATTTAATGTTATAGCAATAAGCTCAAATTTCTGAGGTGAAAATCTTTGATAGTTTTTAAGTATATGAAGTAATGTTAAACTATCTTTTCCACCAGAAAGTCCTACAGCTACCTTATCATTTTCTTGTATCATATCAAAATCTTGTATTGCTTTACGAGCTTTACTAAGAAGTTTTTGCATAGTCATATTATGTCCTCCATTTAAAATGTAAGTTAAAATAGCTCAAAATATTATAACAAACTTATTTAAAGGAAACAATGAAAATAAATAGAATTAAGTATAAAAGTTTCTATGAAATTTAAATTATATATGCTTATGGTTAAACGTGAAACATGAAACATAAAATCATTTATAGTTACATATATAATTATAATTTAATTTATTATAAAAAAATAGAACAAATCATGGAGGTTAGTGTAATGCAAGAGGTAGAAAGTTTTAAACTAGATCATACAAAAGTAAAAGCTCCTTATATAAGAAAGTGCTGTGAGCTTGATGGCTCAAAGGGAGATAAAGTTACTAAATTTGATTTAAGATTTTTACAACCAAATAAAGAAAGTTTTGGAACAGCTGCAATACATGGATTAGAGCATTTATTAGCTACATATTTAAGAGAAACTTTAGATGGCATAATAGATTTATCTCCAATGGGATGTAGAACAGGATTTTACTTAATTATGTGGGGTGAAGTTGAACCACAAACTGTTAAAATAGGATTAGAAAAAGCATTACAAATGGTTCTTGAAGCTACTGAAATACCAGCAGCTACATCTGTAGAATGTGGAAATTATAAGGATTTGTCTTTGTTTGGAGCTAAAGAATATACAAAACAAGCTTTAGAAAAAGGATTTTCTCTTAATATATATGGAGAATAAATTGGATATAAAAATTTCGAAATCAATAGAAATTGATAAAAGTGAAGTTTTAAGATATTTAGAATATAAAGGTCAAAAAATAGATGAGACCTTAGATTCTATAATAGATGAATGTATAAAAATTACTAAGGAAAAAATAAACCCTCGATATACTTTGGGGGTTTATTCTATATTAAGGGAAAAAATAAATGATAGTTACCAAATAAGATTTAAAGATAGCGATATATTAATAGAAAGTAAAGATTTATATGAATTACTAAATAACAGTAATAAGTGTATTGTGTTAGCAGCTACTTTAGGAGTTGATATTGAAAAACAAATTAAAATTAACTCATATTCAAATTTAACAAAAAGTATAATAATAGATGCATGTGCTACATCAGCAATAGAAGAGTTTTGCGATATATTACAAAACAATATAAAACTTGAATTAAGTGAACAAGAAAAATATATAACTAGCAGGTACAGTCCAGGATATGGTGATTTGTCTATAAACATAAATGAGGATATTATAAACTTGTTAAAGGCGCAAACGAAAATTGGTTTAACTATAACCAAAGATAAAATTATGATACCTAGAAAGTCAGTAATAGCAATAGTAGGGATTTCAGAAATTGAAAATATAGATAATAAAAAATCATGTTTAGAATGTTCGAATTATAATAATTGTAAATATAAAAAAGGGGATGAAATCTATGGATGTAAAAAAGTATATTAAGAATAATATACTTTTATTTGATGGTGCAATGGGAACTATGCTTCAACAAAGAGGATTAAAAATAGGAGAAAATCCAGAAGTATTTGGATTTAAAAATCCAGATAAACTTATGGAGATACATAGTTTATATTTAGATGCAGGCTCAAATGTGATAACTACTAATACATTTGGGGCAAATGAACTTAAATTAGAAAAATTAGGATATACTGTTGAAGACATTATAGATAGTGCTGTAAATATAGCTAAAAAAGCTATAGAAAAATCTGATAAATCTAAGCCTAGATTTATAGCTTTAGATGTAGGTCCTATAGGAGAAATGTTAAAACCTATTGGAACTTTGAGTTTTGATAAAGCTTATGAAATATTTAAAAGGCAAGTTATACAAGGTGAAAAATCAGGTGCGGATTTAATTATTATAGAAACTATGATGGATTTATATGAAGCGAAAGCAGCAGTTTTAGCAGCAAAAGAAAATACAAACTTACCTGTATTTTTTACAATGACATTTGATGAAAATGGAAGAAGTTTTACTGGGTGTATGCCAGAAAGTATGGTAGCAACTATAGAAGGCTTAGGAGTAGATGCTATAGGGGTAAACTGTTCATTAGGTCCAAAACAGTTAGTACCTATAGTACAAAAAATTGCAAAATTAGCTACTGCTCCTATAATAGTTCAAGCAAATGCAGGGCTTCCAGAAATAGTTGAGGGTCAAGCAATATATAATGTGAATAAAGAAGAATTTTTTCTAGGAATTAAACAATTTGTAAATTTAGGTGCATCTATAATAGGTGGATGCTGTGGTACAAATCCAGAATTTATAAAGAAAATATCAGACAATATATCAAACTTAAAAAAGATAGAAGTAGAAAAAGAATCTAGTTCTATAATATGCTCACCAGCAAAGTTTATAAAAATTAATGAACCAACTGTTATAGGTGAGAGATTAAATCCTACAGGAAGAAAGCTGTTAAAGGAAGCAATAATAAATGAAGATTTTGATTATATAATAAATTTAGGGTTAGAGCAAATAGAGGGTGGAGCTGATATATTAAACGTTAATGTAGGTTTACCAGATATAGATGAAAAGAAAATGATGAAAAAGGTTATAAAGGAAATTCAATCGGTAATAGATATTCCTTTACAAATTGACTCCTCAAATTTAGATGCTTTAGAACAAGGTCTAAGATATTATAATGGAAAAACTATAGCTAATTCTGTAAATGGAAAAGAAGAATCTATGAATAAAGTATTTCCTATAGTAAAAAAATATGGAGCAGGTGTAGTAGGACTTACTTTAGATGAAAGTGGAATACCAAGTACGGCAGAGGGTAGATTTAAAATTGCAGAAAAAATAGTATATAGAGCTTTATCTTATGGTATTAAAAGAGAAGATATATTTATAGATTGTCTTTCATTAACAGTTTCAGCTCAACAAGAAGAGGCATTAGAAACTTTAAAGTGTATAAAGATGGTAAAGGAAAAATTAGGCGTAAAAACTATACTGGGAGTATCGAATATATCTTTTGGAGTTCCGAATAGAAAAGCTTTAAATAATACATATCTAAACTTAGCTTTATATGCTGGATTAGACTTACCGATAATAAATCCTAATGAAGAAGGAGTAATGGAAACTATAAATGCATTTAAAGTTATAAATAATATAGATAAAGGATGTATTAAATACATAGAAAATTATAGTGAATATAAAAGCAAACAAGTTCTTCAAACCACTTACATAAATAATAATGAATTGTCATTAGAATATATTGTTGAACATGGATTAAAAGATAATGCTAAGGATACAACATTAGAACTTTTACAAAATCATGATGAAAATTATGTTTTAGATAAAATATTAATACCATCACTAGATAGAGTTGGGCAAAAATATGATAGTGGAGAAATTTTCTTACCTCAACTAATTCAATGCGCAGAAACCGTAAAAATTTCTTTAAATACTATAAAGGAAAATTTATTTAGACAAAATACAAATGTAGTATCAAAAGGAAAAATAATATTAGCAACGGTAAAAGGTGATATTCATGATATAGGTAAAAATATAGTAAAAATAATGTTAGAAAATTATGGATACGAAATTATAGACTTAGGTAAAGATGTACCTATAGAAAAAGTAGTAAATCATTCTAAGAAAAATAATATAAAACTAGTAGGATTAAGTGCATTAATGACAACAACAGTTCATAGTATGAAGGAAACTATAGATGCATTAAGAAAAGAAGGGTTAAATACAAAAGTATTTGTAGGGGGAGCTGTCCTTACTGAAGAATATGCTAAAAATATAGGAGCAGATTATTATTCAAAAGATGCAAAATCTGCAGTTGAAATAGCAAAATTAAACTTTAATTCAAAAAAATAGGGTATTTACTCTATTTTTTTATGCAAAAAGTATATATAAATTATATTAATGTTCAAAATATATAGAAAAAATATTTACTCTATTTTTTTATGCAAAAAGTATATATAAATTATATTAATGTTCAAAATATATAGAAAAAACTAATAAGAATGTGATAAAATAGGAAGGTGATTCTTAGGGAGGGTAGACAACGATGACTGAAAATAGACAGCCTTATGCATTAGTTTTTGGAGTATCAGTTTTTGATATTTGTGGTTTTACAGATAGAAATTATAGATGCAATGATTCTAATCCTGGTAAAGTAAAGACTTCTTTTGGTGGCGTTTGCAGAAATATCGCTGAGTGTATGGCAAGAGTTGGTGTTAACACGAAGTTTATATCTATTCTAGGTGATGATGAAACTGGAAATAGAATGATGGAACATTCTAAATTAATGAATTATGATATGAGTGAATCTTTAGTAGTTAAAGGAGGACATACTCCTACTTATATGGCTATTTTAGATGAGCAAGGTGAAATGGTATCTGCTGTAGTTGATATGAAAATAATAGATATGTTTACTACAGATTTTATAGATTCAAAAGCAGAAATAATAAAAGATGCAGAATATATGATACTAGATTCAGATAGACCTGATATAGTTGAATATATAATAAAAACATTTAGTGGAAATACTAAATTTATACTAGATCCAGTATCAGCTGCTAAAGCAAAAAATATTAAACACTTAATCAAATATTTCCATACTATAAAGCCAAACAGATATGAAGCTGAAATAATGTGTGGATTCAAAATTAAAAATGATGAAGATTTAAGAAAAGCAGGTAAATACTTTGTAGATTTAGGAATAGAAAATGTATTTATCACACTAGATGAAGATGGGATATACTATAATAATGGTATAGAAGAAGGTAAGCTAAAAGCTAACGATGTATCAGTAGTTAATGTTACAGGTGCAGGAGATTCTTTTGTTGCAGGTATAGCTAATGGATATATGAATAATATAAGCATAGTAGATACTGTTAAATATGCGATAACTATGTCAACAATAACTATATCTACAGAAGAAACAATACATCCAGAAATGTCTCATGAATTAGTTAAAGAATATATGGACAAAATACACTGGACAGAAGTAAAATATATTAAATAAAAATTTACTATATTGAAGAAATTATGTATAATATAATAAAGCTATAGATTAATCTGAAATAGGTTAATTCATATAAATGAAATTTTGTCGTCAACATTAAAAAGACTGAAAGTATTTACTTTCAGTCTTTTTTCTATTTAAAATGCCCAATTTCCATCTTTGAAAATTTGAACTTCGTTTCCTTCATGAGTTATACCAACTATATCCATATCGCTAGAACCAATCATAAAGTCGACATGTGTTAAGCTAT
>NZ_CP048741.1:2422322-2422398 GCF_018336475.1 Romboutsia sp. 13368 | reverse complement strand
CTCAATTTATAGTATATTTGAAAGGAAAAAGTTCACTAATGATATTTGATAGACATGCAAACTTAAAATATAAATA
>NZ_CP048741.1:2422056-2422125 GCF_018336475.1 Romboutsia sp. 13368 | reverse complement strand
GTAATAGTATGCGGTTGGCAAACCGTTCAGTGTGTGAGTAGCACAGCCAGAAACAAAGCCTTATAGGTG
>NZ_CP048741.1:2420638-2422042 GCF_018336475.1 Romboutsia sp. 13368 | reverse complement strand
CTTTAAGTCTTTTTTCTATTTAAAATGCCCAATTTCCATCTTTGAAAATTTGAACTTCGTTTCCTTCATGAGTTATACCAACTATATCCATATCGCTAGAACCAATCATGAAATCGACATGTGTTAAGCTGTTATTAACTCCATATTTATCTAATTCATCATCTTTTATATCATCACCATCTTTTATACAAGTTCTATAAGCAGAACCTATAGCAAAGTGACAAGATGCATTTTCATCAAATAAAGTATTAAAGAACACAATATTTGTATCTGATATTGGAGATTTAAAAGGAACTAGAGCAACTTCTCCTAGATAGTGAGAGCCTTCATCTGTATCTATAAGTTTACCAAGTGTTTCATAACCTTTTTCAGCTGTAAAATCAATTATTTTTCCGTCTTTAAAAGTTAAAGTAAAATTATCTATAACATTACCACCATATACTAGAGGTTTAGTACTAGCAACTATACCATCAACTTTAAATTTATGAGGCATAGTAAATACTTCTTCAGTAGGCATATTTGCATTGAAATCAATACCATTAGGATCTTTAGATGCACCACTTAACCATATATGTCCTTCAGGTAATTCTATAGTTAAGTCAGTTTTAGATGATTTATATTTTAAAGTTTTAAAGTTTTTATCATTTAAGAAATCCATTCTTAATTTTAAGTCTGCATTATGTTTTTTCCATGCTTCTACAGGATCTTCATTATCTACTCTAGTACATTTAAATATAGCTTCCCAAAGCTTATTTACAGCATCTTCTTTTGTATCATTAGGGAAAACTTTAGTTGCCCAAGATTCTGTTGGAATTGATACTATACTCCATTTACATTTATCTGATAAAGTATAAGAACGCCATTCTTTTAATGCTATACCAGATGCTTTTTGGTAGTTTGCAACTCTTTGAGGATCAACATTTTTAAGTAAATCTGGGTTTTGAGCATAAACTGTTAAGAACGCTCCTCCATCTTTTGCTATATCTACATATTGGTCAGATATCCATCTAGGAAACTCATTAAATGTTTCCTCTGGAGCGTTTAAGTATTTTAATAAAGTACACTCTTCATCAGACCATTCTATATGTACGTTTTTAGCACCTGCCTCATAAGCATGTTTAACAACTTTTCTAACAAAAGGAGCACATTCTATTGGAGATCTAACAAGTAAAGTTTGACCTTCTTGTATATTTACACCAACTTTTACTGCTAAATTTGCATATTTATCTAAATTCTTTTCAAATGACATAATTTAACCTCCATGTATTGAATTACTAATAATTTAAATAGCTTAATTATATTTTAATACATATCAGTTATAAAAATACCAATAAATAAAAATAAATGGTTATTTATGTAAAATTTATATTTATAATTACACATATAAATAATATATTATTAATA
>NZ_CP048741.1:2420554-2420627 GCF_018336475.1 Romboutsia sp. 13368 | reverse complement strand
AAATAAATTATCAATACCTTTATTCAAAGAAATATGCATAAAAATAAATAATAAAAAATAAAATTAAAGTTAG
>NZ_CP048741.1:2410132-2420545 GCF_018336475.1 Romboutsia sp. 13368 | reverse complement strand
TAATTACACATATAAAKAATATATTATTAATACAATATAAATTAAATAAATTATGAAATATAAATTTATATGCTGTTAAATATTAGAAAGTAGTATATTTTTCATAAAACATATACAAAAGATAAAAAAAAAATTTATAATATATAGATAGACATATAATGAGATTCAATTAGGAGGACGGAAATGGAGCTATATGATGCCATTTTTTATAGAAAATCAATAAGAAAATACTCTAATAAAAGACTAAAGAAAGAACTATTAGATGAAGTTAAAAATATATGCTCGGACATTAATTATCTAAATAAAGATTTAAGTATAAAAGCACATGTTATAGACAGAGGACACTTAGTACACTTTTTAATGGGAAAAGACTGCAAGGTAAAGGCACCACATTATATAATTGTTACATCTAATAAAGGTGAAGATTACCTACAGGACATTGGATTTGCTATGGAAGAAGTAGTTTTAAAATTGACTACTTTAGGAGTAGCAACATGTTGGTTAGAATGTAATATAAATAGAGATGATATTTTAGAGTTTGTAGACTTGGAAAGTGAAATAGAAGATTTAAATACTGAGGAAAATCAGGTAGAGGATATAGAAAAAGAAGAAAATTTAGAAGAACCATATTCAATAATTGCATTCGGATATCCTGAAGAAAGTGAAAAATTATTTAGAAATAATAAAAATGCAGATAGAAAAAGTATAAAACATATTTGTAGAAAATTAGATAAAAACTTAGAACAAATTGTAGAAGTAATAAGATTAGCCCCATCTATGAAAAATTCTCAACCTTGGATTTTATATAATAAAGAAAATAATATTCATTTTTATGAAGAGAAACAAAAGAAAAATCTTAAAGATACAAATAAGATAAGTATGGGAATAGCTATTAGACATTTTGATATAGCATGTAAGAAATTTGATTTACAAACTAATTATTCTAAGATGCCTGTTAAAAAGAGAATAGGAAAAGAATATTATATAACTGCTATTTTGAAATAATAAATAAATTTTATCCTAAAAATACTTATTGACATTAAATTATAAAAGTGTAATAATTATACACAAAGATAAGCTTTAAATTATCCCAGAGAGGATATTAAGTATATTTAAAACTATAAACTTATAAACATAATCCTTAAAAGTAGTCCAGAGAGGCTAAAAAGGTTAAATATTTTTATTATTTAAACTTGTATTTACAACCTCTAACTGGATTAGTTAGAGGTTTTTTGATATATAAAATAAAAAATATAATAAAGTCTTTTAAACTAGTCCAGAGAGGCTGGGAAAGATATCTATAATAGATAAAAATCCTTACATCTCTTTTTGGTGTGAGGATTTTTTTATTAACACACCAAAAGAGATGTAAGGATAGCAAATCTTAGGCTTTATTAAAAAGGGGAGTCAAAAGAGATGTAAGGATAGCAAATCTTAGGCTTTATTAAAAAGGGGAGAGTTAATAATGGTAAACGGAAAAGAAAAATTAATAGTAGCAATAGACACAAATGAATTTGATAAAGCTAAGGAATTAATAGATAAACTAGAAGATAGTGTAGACATATTCAAAGTAGGATTAGAACAATATGTGGCTACAAGGGGAAAAACAGTTGATTATCTAAAAGAAAAAGGAAAGAAAATTTTCTTAGACCTTAAATTCCATGACATACCAAATACAATGCAAAGTGCAGTAAGAGCAGCAGTAAGAGATAATGTATGGTTAATGACTATACATGTATCAGATATGGAAGGTATGAGACAATGTGCTCAAGCTGCTAAAGAAGAGTCTGAAAGATTAGGAATAGAAAAGCCAATAATAGTAGGAGTTACTGTTTTAACATCGTTAAGTAATCAAGATTTACAAGATATAGGATGCAATATGACAACTGAAGAATTAGCTATAAAAAGAGCTAAATTAGCTAAAGAAGCTGGAATAGATGGAATAGTTTGTTCTGCACAAGAAGTAGATAAAATAGTTGAAGTTTGTGGTAAGGATTTCGTTACAGTATGTCCAGGAATAAGACCAGCAAATGCTTCAGTAGGAGACCAAAAAAGAGTTGTTACTCCTAAGGATGCTATAAATAAAGGAGCTCACTATTTAGTAGTAGGAAGACCTATAACTAAAGCTGAAAATCCAAGTCAAGCAGCAAATGATATAGTAAAAGAAATCGAAAATATATAGGGGGAAGTCAAATGAAGGGGAAATTAATATTAGAAGACGGAACAATTTTTGAAGGAAAAGCATTTGGATACTTAGAAGATGGTATAGGTGAAGTAGTATTCAATACTTCTATGACAGGATATCAAGAAGTATTAACAGACCCATCATACTATGGTCAAATAGTAACAATGACTTATCCGCTAGTAGGGAACTATGGAATAAATCTAGAAGATATGGAATCAAAAGGAGTTCATGTAAAAGGATTTATAGTTAGAGAAAAAAGTAATGACCCAAACAACTTCAGATGTGAAATGGATTTAGATACATACTTAAAGCAAAATAAGGTTATAGGACTTGAAGGTATAGATACAAGAGCATTAACTAAAATACTAAGAAATAACGGAACAATGAAAGGTATAATAACTTTAGAAAATGCATCTTTAGAAGATGTAAAATCAAAGTTAGAAGCATTTACAAATACACAAGCAGTAAAAACTGTAACTAGAAAAGAAATAGAGCATATAAAAGGTGAAGGTACTAAGGTTGCTGTTATGGACTTTGGGGTTAAGCAAAATATATTAAGATCTTTTGCTAATAGAAACTGTGACATAACAGTATTCCCAGCAACTACTAAGCCAGAGGAAGTTTTAGGAATAAATCCTGATTTAATATTCTTATCAAATGGACCTGGAGATCCAGAAGATTTAGAGGATGTTATAGAAAATATAAAACAATTAATTGGAAAGAAACCTATAGCAGGAATATGCTTAGGGCATCAATTATTAGCTTTAACATTAGGTGGAAAAACATCTAAATTAAAGTTCGGTCATAGAGGTGGAAATCATCCAGTTAAAGATTTAGAAGAAAACAAAATATTCATAACATCTCAAAACCATGGTTACTACGTATCTGAAATGCCAGAAAACATGGAAGTAACACATATAAATTTAAATGATAATACTGTAGAAGGTATGAGACATAAAGAATTACCTATATACAGTGTTCAATATCATCCAGAAGCTTGTCCAGGACCAAAAGACAACGATTATATATTCGACAAGTTCTTAGAGTTAGTATAGAAAATTATAAAAATCGTTAAGTAGATAAGGAGAAAAAATTATGCCTAAAATAGATAGTATAAAAAAGACTTTAGTACTAGGTTCAGGACCTATAATAATAGGGCAAGCAGCAGAGTTTGACTACTCTGGAACACAAGCTTGTCAAGCTTTAAAAGAAGAAGGAATAGAAGTTGTATTAGTAAATAGTAACCCAGCTACAATAATGACGGATAAAGAAGTAGCGGATAAAATATATATAGAACCATTAACAATTGAATTTATAGAAAAAATAATAGAAAAAGAAAGACCAGACAGCTTATTAGCAGGAATGGGTGGTCAAACAGGACTTAACCTAGCTGTTGAACTTCATGATGCTGGAATATTAGATAAATACGGAGTTAAGATAATAGGTACTTCAGTAGAATCTATAAAAAAAGGTGAAGATAGAGATACATTCAGAGAAGTAATGAGACAAATAAACCAACCAGTAGTAGTTAGTGATATAGTAACTAATTTAGAAGATGGTTTAGAATTTGCAGGAAAAATTGGATATCCAGTAGTTGTAAGACCTGCTTATACATTAGGAGGAACTGGAGGAGGTATAGCTGAAACTGTAGAAGAGTTAACAGAAATACTTACTCAAGGATTACAATTAAGTCCAGTTAGCCAAGTATTACTTGAAAAGAGTATAAAAGGTTGGAAAGAAATAGAGTATGAAGTAATAAGAGATGGTAACGGTAACTGTATAACTGTATGTAACATGGAAAATATAGACCCTGTTGGAGTTCATACAGGAGATAGTATAGTTGTTGCACCAAGTCAAACTTTAAGTGATAAAGAATACCAAATGCTAAGAAAAGCATCTATAGATATAATAAATGCTATAGAAGTTAAAGGTGGATGTAACGTTCAAATAGCATTAAATCCAGATAGTTTAGAATATGCAATAATAGAAATAAACCCAAGGGTGTCAAGATCTTCAGCACTTGCATCAAAGGCTACAGGTTATCCAATAGCTAAAGTTGCAGCGAAGATTGCTTTAGGTTATACATTAGATGAAATAGAAAATGCAGTAACTAAGAAGACTTATGCATGTTTCGAGCCTACTCTTGACTATGTAGTAGTTAAGATACCAAAATGGCCATTTGATAAATTTAAACAAGCAAATAGAAAATTAGGAACTAAAATGATGGCAACAGGAGAAATAATGAGTATAGGAAGCAACTTTGAAGCAGCTATACTTAAAGGTATAAGATCCCTTGAAATAGGAAAATATTCTTTAGTTCACTCTCCTTCTGAAGAAAAGAGTATAGAAGAATTAAAAAGTAGCATAGTAGTTCCTGATGATGAAAGATTATTTGACTTAGCTGAAATGATAAGAAGAGGCTATAAAGTAGAAATGATAGAAAATATCACTGGAGTAGATAAGTGGTTTATAAATAAATTTAAGTGGATAGTAGAACAAGAAGAAAAATTAAAGGGAATGAAAATAGAAGATTTAAATAAGGAATACTTATTAGAATTAAAGAAAAAAGGATTCTCTGATAAAGGTATAGCTGACTTAATGAAAATAAGTCCAGAAAGACTATGCGAATTAAGAAAGTTATACAACATAAAACCAGCGTATAAAATGGTTGATACTTGTGGAGGAGAGTTTGATGCATTATCTCCATACTACTACTCAACTTATGAGCAATATGATGAAGTAGAAATAAGTGATAAGAAAAAAGTTGTAGTTTTAGGTTCTGGTCCTATAAGAATAGGTCAAGGTATAGAGTTTGACTATTGCTCAGTTCACTGTGTAAAATCACTAAGAAAAATGGGAATAGAAACTATAATAGTAAATAACAACCCAGAAACTGTAAGTACAGACTTTGATACTTCAGACAAATTATACTTCGAACCATTAACAGAAGAAGAAGTATTAAATATAATAGAAAAAGAAAATCCAGATGGTGTAATATTACAATTTGGTGGTCAAACAGCAATCAAGTTAGCTAAGTTCTTACATGAAAAGAATATAAAAATATTAGGAACTGACTTTGAAAATATAGATGCAGCTGAAGACAGAGAAAAATTTGAAGAATTACTAGAAAAGTTAGATATAAACAGACCAAAAGGAAAAGCTATATGGTCAGTTAACGAAGGTATAAAAGAAGCTGAAAAGCTAGGATATCCAGTTTTAGTTAGACCATCTTATGTGCTTGGTGGTCAAGGTATGGAAATAACTTATGATGAAAATAAGTTATCTAAATACTTAGAAAGTGCATTCCAAAGAGACTCTAAAAACCCAGTACTTATAGATAAGTACTTAACAGGTAGAGAAATAGAAGTTGATGCAATATGTGATGGTAAAGATATATTAATACCAGGTATAATGGAGCACTTAGAAAGAGCTGGAGTTCACTCTGGAGACAGTATAACAATGTATCCAAGCCAAAATGTAAGTTCTGAAATAAAAGCAAAGATACTTGATTATACTAAAAAAATAGCATTAGAATTAAAYGTACTTGGAATGGTTAATATACAATTTATAGAATTCCAAAATGAATTATATATAATAGAGGTTAACCCAAGAGCAAGTAGAACAGTTCCTTATATAAGTAAGGTAAGTAATGTGCCGATAGTAGATTTAGCTACTAGATGTATGCTAGGAGAAAAATTAGCAGACTTAGGATATGGAACAGGTGTATACAAAGAGCCTAAATTAGTATCAGTTAAGGTTCCAGTATTCTCAATGTCAAAACTTGCTAGAGTTGATGTAAGCTTAGGACCTGAAATGAAATCTACAGGAGAAGTTTTAGGTGTTGGTGAAAACTTAGAAGAAGCTTTATATAAAGGATTCTTAGCAGCTGGAAAAACTATGTCTGATAAAAGGGGTGTAGTACTAGCTACTATAAATAACTACGATAAAGAAGAATTTATAGAAATAGCAAAAGATATGAAAGAATTAGGATATACTTTTGTTGCTACAGAAGGTACAGCTAAAACTCTAAAAGAAAATGGAATAGATGCTGATGTAGTTAATAGAGTAGAAGAAGCAAGACCTAATATATTAGATGCTATAAGAAATAAACAAGTTGATATAGTAATAAATACTCCTACTAAAGGTAATGACTCAACAAGAGATGGATTTAAAATAAGAAGAACTGCAACTGAGTTCTCAACAGAAGTAATGACATCTTTAGATACATTAAAAGCTTTAGTAGAAGTTAAGAAAAAAGAGATAAAAGATGCAGGATTAGAAGTATATAATATAGCTGAATAAAAATAAAGGGATGAAATATTAAATTTCATCCTTTTATTTTTACGTACTAGAATTTTATACTCTATAAAAAATTGTTCATAACTTTTAAATTAAGTTAATATACAGGTAAAAAATTATATTTTGAGCAACGGATGTAWAATTTGATCTGTAGATATTCTCAGGTGAACAGTAAAATCTAGGATTTATATATGGAGCAAATTTTATGTACTCCATAGTAAACTTAGGAATACCAAATTCTTTAGGTGCAATTTCATCTACTCCAAAGTAAATTACTATTCCCTCATCAGTTAAATAGAAAGATTGGTCATCAGCAATCTCTACAGTTGCATCAGGATAGTATAAATCTTTATTTTGATTTATTTTATAATTAACGTAATTAGTGATAACTTTTAGATAATCGATATTAGGATTAAAAACACTACCAATAGTAAATTCATTTCCAGTTAACAAATCAAAGTTATAATTATTTAATTCATCATATTTAGGGCCCTCATTATTAACAAAAGCCATAAGGCTAACTATAGTACTTAATATATGATTTTTATTAAATGGAACTGCAAAATTTGTAATCACATTATACTTTGACAATGATTGATTACTTTGAGCATTATCAGCATTTACTTGCTTTTCTTCATCTACTAATCCATTTTTAAATGTAAATACATCGGAATTTATTGTTGAGCTTATATTGTTAAGAATATTTTGATTTACATTGAAATTAGTATTTTTTAAATTAAAGAAAGACGGATACTGTAGTGTATAAGAAAATGTCTCTGATGTTTGTGTATCTTCATTAAATTTTACATAGATAGGATTGTATAAACAGCTATCAGCTCTTTTATAATACATCATAATAAATTACCCCCTATTATAAAAATCAACTAAAATATAGTATGCTAAATTAAAAGCATAGTTAACAAGTTTATAATATAAACTTATTTATAATATATATTTTTAGAACTTCTAAATAATTAATAACTAGGAATATAAAGTGTATAAAATACCGAAAATATTAAGTAATTATATGGTATAATACATAAATTGATAGAATTAATTTAGGAGGAATCGAATGTTATTATTAGCAGATAAATGGAAAGACTACGAGCTTATAGATATGGGTAACGGAGAAAAATTAGAGCGTTGGGGAGATATAGTATTAAGAAGACCAGACCCTCAAGTTATGTGGCCTATACCAAATGAAAGTGGATTATGGAAAAATCCTCATGGACATTACCACAGAAGTAACAGAGGTGGAGGACAATGGGAACATAAAAAGAAATATCCAGAAAGATGGACAATAAGTTATAAAAACTTAAAGTTTAATATAAGTCCAACAGGATTTAAACATACAGGATTATTCCCAGAACAAGCGGCAAACTGGGATTGGGCAATGGATAAAATAGAAAATGCTAAAAGACCAATAAAAGTATTAAATCTTTTTGCATATACTGGTGGAGCTACAGTAGCTTGTGCGGCAGCAGGAGCAGAAGTATGTCACGTAGATGCTTCTAAAGGAATGGTTACTTGGGCTAAAGAAAACTTACATACATCAGGATTAGCAGATAGAAAAGTAAGATTCATAGTTGATGATGTTGTTAAGTTTGTTGAAAGAGAAATAAGAAGAGGAAATAAATACGATGCAATAATAATGGACCCACCTTCTTACGGAAGAGGACCAAAAGGTGAGGTTTGGCAAATAGAAGAAAAATTATATGGTTTAGTTGAATTATGTACAAAAGTGTTATCAGATGAACCTTTATTCTTCTTAATAAACTCATACACTACTGGATTATCTCCAATAATACTTGAACATATATTAGATGCTACAGTAGCTAAAAAAGCTAAAGGTGGAAAGATATATGGTGGAGAAATAGGTATACCAACATCTAGAGATGGAAAAGTTCTTCCTTGTGGTATATTCGGAAGATGGGAGTCTAAATAATGATTAAAGTCATATTTGAAGATAATCATCTTTTAGTTGTAGAAAAACCTGTAAATATCTTATCTCAAGGTGATGATACTAATGATAAAGATATGGTTAATTTATTAAAACAATATGTGAAGGAAAAGTACAATAAGCCAGGTAATGTATATATTGGATTAGTACACAGATTAGATAGACCTGTAGGTGGAATTATGGTATTTGCAAAGACATCTAAGGCTGCATCTAGATTATCAGACCAAGTTAGGACTAAAACTTTTAAGAAGACATATAGAGCGGTTATACACGGTGATATGAATAAGAAAGAAGATACTTTAAAAGATTATCTTTACAAAAACAAAAAGACTAACATGGTAAGTGTAGTTAATAAGGATCATAAAGAAGCTAAAAATGCAGAGTTAAGCTATAAAACTTTAGATAGAAAAGATGGGTTTAGTCTTGTTGAAATTGATTTAAAAACAGGAAGACCTCATCAAATAAGAGTTCAATTTGCAAGCAGAAAGCATCCTTTATATGGTGATCAAAGATACGGTCAAAATGTAAATAAGGTTGGGCAACAAATAGCATTATGGTCTCATAAATTAGAAATAATACATCCTACAACTAAAGAAAAAATGGAATTCACATGTGAACCACCTGGGGAATATCCATGGAATTTATTTTAATAGTTAAGAGGAATTGATATGGATAAATATACAGGATTTTATATAGAAAAGCCTACTGGAAATAATATATTCTCATATGAAGAGAGAGAGAATAAAAAAATTTACGTACCAAAGCTTATAGAAGGAACTTTAGATGATGTTTTAGTTGGAGAAGAAATAGTCTTCAATGAAATTGATGAATATATAGAAATAAAAGCTAAAGGACTTAAAAATATGGTTATATATAAATATCAAGATAAAGATATTTATATATTTGATAACCACAATCATGCATTTTATTTTTGGATAAAAAGTTTAGAAAAAGGTAACTTTACTAAAGGGTGCAAATTAGTTCATGTAGACCAACATAAAGACACTAGAGAACCAGAAAATTATAATGTTGATATAGATAATACAGAAGATGTATTTAGATATACTAATGAAGTATTAAATGTAGGTAGCTTTATTAAACCAGCTTTACATCATAATATATTTTCAGATGTTATAATAATAGATAGTTCTTATGGATTTAATATTGATATACAAGAAGAGTTTGTATTAGATATAGATTTAGATATATTCTCAGAGGATATGGATTATATTCCTTATGGACTTAAGATATCAAAAATAAAAGAACTAATAGATAAAGCAAAAGTAATAACAATAGCATCTAGCCCATTTTTTATAAATCAGGAGTATGCTATAAAAGTATTAAAAGAATTATTTAATTATGATATAATAAAGTAGTTGAATTAAAATATTTATAATNTATTTATAATAAATATAAAATTAATAGTAATGTTAATTTTTAATTAGGAGGAAAAGGTATGAGTTTATATACTGAATGGAGAAATTTAAGTGATAATCATGAAAGCCAAGAAGCAGAAGTTAAGTTCTGGGAAGAGTACTTAAAAGCAGAAGCTTCTATATACAATGAATTATTAAATAATAAGCAAGAAGTTATAGAAGGTAAAGTTAGCGAATTAGCTGCTAAATATAACGTATCTGTTGAATACTTCATGGGATTCATAGATGGAATAAGCGAAAGTTTAAAAGAAGATATAACTTTAGAAACTATAGAAGCAGATGGTACTATAAAGTTAGACATAGATTTCGAAAAATTATACTACAACATGTTAGCTGTAGAAGCTCATTGGTTATATAACTTACCAGGTTGGGAAACTATATTACCAGCTGATAAGAGAAAAGAATTACAAAAGGCTTACAAAACTTCTAAGACAGTAGTTAAAGAAGAAAAAGTAGGTAGAAATGATGCTTGTATATGTGGAAGTGGTAAAAAATACAAGAAATGTTGTGGAAAATAAATATTAAAGAAATAA
>NZ_CP048741.1:2409812-2410124 GCF_018336475.1 Romboutsia sp. 13368 | reverse complement strand
GCTATATTACCAGCTGATAAGAGAAAAGAATTACAAAAGGCTTACAAAACTTCTAAGACAGTAGTTAAAGAAGAAAAAGTAGGTAGAAATGATGCTTGTATATGTGGAAGTGGTAAAAAATACAAGAAATGTTGTGGAAAATAAATATTAAAGAAATAGCTATCTTATTACAGATAGCTATTTTTTTATACTATTAACTGATAAATTTCAACAAAATATATTTTAAATTTATTGTATATGGAACAAAAAAAAAATCGCCACATATTATATAATAAAACAACTTTATCTAGGAGGAAAGTTATRAAAATTAAC
>NZ_CP048741.1:2390309-2409793 GCF_018336475.1 Romboutsia sp. 13368 | reverse complement strand
CTTAAAGTGATTCGCCGACACGTCGCTCAAGCGAATCGAATTTTTTATTTGTTAAATCTTATTACAGATAGCTATTTTTTTATACTATTAACTGATAAATTTCAACAAAATATATTTTAAATTTATTGTATATGGAACAAAAAAAAAATCGCCACATATTATATAATAAAACAACTTTATCTAGGAGGAAAGTTATGAAAATTGGTGATATAGTAACTAGAAAATCATACAATAAAGATATAGTATTTAGAATAACTGGATTTAATATAGATAATAAAAATGAAAAAATTGCAATTTTAAAAGGTGTAGCATTTAGGGTAATAGCAGATGCATATTTAGATGATTTAGAAATAGTAAAGGTGCCTGATATAAAACAAATATTAATAGACCCTTTTGTAGAAAATTTAATAGATCAATCTGTTAGAAATGCTCAAGATAGAGAAAAAAATATGAGTAGAGTTGCGCCAAAACTTCAAACTAACCCTAATATATATGGAATACCAGGAAAGGTATTGCAAATAGATGGAGATAAGGATTATTTAAAAATATGTTTAGATGTATATACTGAACTTGGAATACCAGCAGTTGGTGTGGCTATACCAGAGGCAAATCAATATAAAGAAGTTCTGTCGCTTTTAGATAAACATAACCCAGATATACTGGTTATAACTGGTCATGATGCATTAACTTCTAGAAAAGGAAATATAACAGATTTAAATAATTATAGAAACTCTTTAAATTTTATAAAGGCAGTTAAACAAGCTCGCAAATGGGAACCTAATTTAGATAATTTGGTTATATTTGCAGGAGCATGTCAGTCTAACTATGAGCAACTGTTAAGAGCAGGAGCTAATTATGCTAGTTCTCCTGGTAGAATAATGATACATGCATTAGATCCTGTATTTGTGGTTGAAAAAATTGCATGTTCAAGAATAGATACTATAGTTCCAATAGAAGAAGTTATAGAACAAACCGTAACTGGTATAAAGGGTATAGGAGGTTCTGAAACAAGAGGTAAATTTAGATGGGCAATGCCAAAATCAATGCTATATTAATAAAAATAAAATATATATAAAATATATATAAAAAACATATTGACTTTTCATGTAAAAATATATAAAATAATTAGTTTGAACATTTGACAAATAAACTTCTTTGTGATATTATGTAAACATACAAACGTTTAAAAGAAGGTGATATTATGGCCACTGTTCAAACTTTAGATAAGATAAGGGAAAGTTTAGAGAGGCATTTAGGTAAAAAGATACTACTTAAGGCTAATAAGGGAAGAAAACAGATTGTTACAAGAAGAGGGATATTAGAAAAAGTCTACCCAAGTGTGTTTGTTGTAAAGCTAGATAGCGAAAATGAAGGATGTTCGAGAGTATCGTATAGTTATTCAGATTTATTAACATCAAATGTAAAATTGCAAGTATTTAAGAATCAAGATAAATTACACGTAAGTTAAAATTATACCTATCAAAAATAGGTGTAATTTTTTTTTTGTTTATTAAATATAAATATAGTGTGATATTTATATTTAATAAATGGGAGGACAAATATGGAACTAATAAAAGATATAATAAAAGTAGATAATAGAATAGACTTTGGGAAGTTTCAAACGTTTATAGAAGCAGAGGCAGTTGTACCTGATAAAAAATCAGATGTGTATGAAATAATAAAAACAGAAGGATACATATCATTAAAGAAAGTAGAACTTGCAGAAGGAAGAATACTTTGCAAAGGTAGTTTTAATTATAATGTAATATATATGACAGATGATAAAACAACAGTTTCAAATATGGATGGAAAAATAGATATAAATGAAGTTATAGAAAAAGATATAATAGTTCCAGATATGGAATATATGATATATCCAGAAGTAGAACATGTAGATTGTACTATAATGAATGAAAGAAAAATAAGAGTAGGAGCTCTTATGAATTTAAGAGGAAGCATATTTGAAAAACAAAGACTTGATATTGTAAAAGATGTATCTCAAGTTGAAGGTGTACAAAAGCACAGAAAAGAAATAAGTTATCAAGATATTATAGGAATAGAAAAGTCAGAAAGTGCAATAAGAGATACTATAACTATAAATACTGAAGAAGTTCAATCAATAATAAGTTTAAGTCCTTATGCAAAGGTAAAAGAAACAAGAGTATCAGATAATAAAGTTATAGTTGGTGGAGTTGTAGAGATAAATCCTTTAGCGTGTACATATGACGGAGAATTAGTTGAACTAGATAAGATAGGAATAGACTTTACACAATTTATAGAGGTTCCAGGAGCATGTGAAGGAATGACAGAAGAGACTTTATTATCTATGGGAGAATTAAATTATGTATTTAAACAAAATAATGAAAGTAATACTGGATTGTTAGAAATAGATTGTACAGTTGGTTGCAAGGTAAAAGTTACTGATGAAATAACAAGAGAAATATTACAAGATGCATATTCTCCTGAAAAAGTAATAAAATTTGACTATAGAACAATGGAAGTAAATAAAACTGTATATTGTGAAACAGAAACATTTGTAGTAAGAGATAGTATAAAAAATAGTAACGATGATATACAAATAAAAGATATAGTAAGTGTTTGCCCTTCTATATCTATAGAAAATTCATATATAGAAGATGGAAAAAGTATAATACAAGGGATAATAAAAGTTGATATACTATATGTTCCTGTAGAAGGTTTAAAAGCTGTTTATAGAATAAGTGAAGAAGTACCTTTTGAGCATGATATAGCAGTGGATAATTTAACTGATACTTGTAGCATATTCAATACAGTTTGTATAGAAAAGATAGATTTTGATTTAAATAGAGATGAAATAGATTTATCAGTAAAAGTAAAAAGATTTATAGAAGCGGTAGATAAAAAGACAGAAAGCTTTATAGTAAAAGGCGAAGATTTAGGTGCTTATGATTTATCTAATGCTCCAAGTATAATAGTATATATATGCAAAGATGGAGATACTCTTTGGAATATAGCTAAGAAATACAATACAACAGAATCTGAAATAGCTGAGTTAAATGACTTAAAATTAGAAGAACCATTAAAATCAGGTAAATGCTTAATATTAGAAAAGAAAGTTGAAATGTGTAATTAATATATAACTATGAAAAYAGTAAATGCTTAATATTAGAAAAGAAAGTTGAAATGTGTAATTAATATATAACTATGAAAATAAAATAATAGGGGCTATAATCCCCTATTATTTTATTTTTTGTAGTATAATATAAATATTAAGCATAGAGTGCATTAGAAATATTAAGGAGGCTAAAATGAAATCAATAGAATTAAAAAGTAGAGCTAAAATAAATTTATCAATAGATGTTCTAGGGAAAAGAGAAGATGGATATCATTTAGTCGAAATGATAATGCAAACCATAGATTTATATGACATTATAAAAATAACAGAAAATGAAATAGATGAAATTAATATAAATAGTAATAGTTTAGATATACCTTTAAATAAAAATAATATTGTTTACAAAGCAGCAAAAGTATTAAAGGATAAATTTAATATAAAAAGTGGTTTAGATATATTTATAGAAAAAAATATTCCAGTAGCAGCAGGTATGGCTGGAGGTAGCTGTAATGCAGCAGCAGTTTTAGTAGGTCTTAATAAACTTTGGAATCTTAATTTATCAGAAAAACAGTTACAAGAAATAGGACTTACACTAGGTGCAGATGTTCCGTTTTGTATATCAGGAAATGCAGCATTAGCACAAGGCATAGGGGAAAAATTAACTTATATTAAAGGATTACCTAAAGATAAAAGTATATTAGTTTGCAAGCCTAATTTATTTGTATCAACAAAAGATGTATATCAAGGATTAGATTTAGATAATATTAAAGATAGACCAGACAATGAATTATTAATAAAATGTTTAGAAAAAGAGGACATAAAATTATTATCAGAAAATATGGTGAATGTATTAGAAACTGTAACAAGTAAAATGCATAATGAAATATCAGATATAGAAAAAATAATGTTAGATAATAATGCATTAGGATCTATGATGAGTGGAAGTGGTCCTACAGTTTTTGGACTTTTTGAAAAACAAGAAGATGCCCTAAAAGGAAAGGGAGAGCTACTTAAGAAATATAACCAAGTTTATGTTGTTAGAAGTAGTGAAAAAGGAGTTGAAATTAATGAATAATTTGACTAGGTTGAATTTAGATGAATATAAGCCGCTAAGGGATGTTGTATTTGAAAATTTAAGAGAAGCTATAGTAGAAGGTAAATTAAAACCTGGACAAAGACTTATGGAAGTTCAATTAGCTGAACAATTAGGAGTAAGTAGAACACCTGTAAGAGAAGCTATTAGAAAACTAGAACTAGAGGGGCTAGTTGTTATGCTTCCAAGAAAAGGTGCTTATGTAGCTGATATGTCTTTAAAAGATATAATAGATGTTTTAGAAATAAGAGCTAGTTTAGAAGGATTAGCAGCTTCCCTTGCAGCTGAAAGAATATCAGATGAAGATATAAAAAAATTAGAATCTATAGTTGATGAATTTAAAGATAGTGTAAATGAGTCAGATGTAGAATATTTACTGAAAAAAGATGTAGAGTTTCATGAGTGTATATTTAAAGCAACAAATAATAAAAAATTACATCAATTAATAAATTCTTTATGGGAACAAGTTTATAGATTTAGATTTACATATGTATCAGATTATGATTCTACTGTAAAAATAATAGAAGAACATAAAATGATATTAGATGCAATAAAAACAGGAGATAGTAAATTAGCTAAAAAATATGCTATGGAACATATTCAAAAAGCTGAAAATTTCATGATAGAAACAACTTCAAAGACTAAAGAATCATAATAAGAAGTATCATTGGTATAAATTAAAATTATTAAATTTAACCGATGATATTTTTTATGTTTAAAAAGGCTCTAAACTCAAAACTAWRANATTTTTTATGTTTAAAAAGGCTCTAAACTCAAAACTAAAAAATATTTTTATAGAAATGTATAAATCAATATAAAATGGAAATACTCAAAATAGTAATATTTTGAGGGGGATTAATAATGATTAATAGAATAAAAATAAGATTAAGTATATTAATTTTGAGTTTAATTGTAGTTATATCAACTATGACAGTATCAATTGGTGGGGAAGTAAAGAAAATAAGTACAGCATCAGAAGATTATAAAAATAAGTTAATAAGATTTCATGTTATAGCAAATAGCGATTCAGATGAAGATCAAAATTTAAAATTAAAAGTAAGAGATGCAGTTATAGATTATTTACAACCAAAGTTAGCACTTTCTAATAGTATAGAGGAAAGTGAAAAAATAATAAAAAGTGAATATGAAGAACTTGAAAATATAAGTAAAGATATTATTTTAGAAAATGGATATGAATATGATGTAAAGGTAGGAATAGATTATAGCCAATTTCCAACTAAACAGTATTCTAATGTAGTTCTTCCTGCGGGAGAATATAAAGCGTTAAGAATAATAATAGGTGAGGGTAGCGGCAAAAACTGGTGGTGCGTTATGTTCCCACCGTTATGCTTTGTAGATGAACAAAAAGGTATTATAGATAAAGAAACAGATGAAAAATTGAGAGAAGTATTAACTGAAGAAGAATATGAGTTAATAACTCAAAGTAATAAAAAACAGGTGAATAGAGTTCAAATAAAATTTAAGATAGTTGAAATATTACAGGATATAATAAATAAATAAGAACATTGAAGGAGTGACAATATTTATGGATAGGTGTTATAAGCTTAAAGTTTTAATATTAGTATTGACTTGTGTGCTTACTCCTACAAAACTAATATATTCCAATGAAATAGATGTAAATTATGATACAAAAGCATCCTCAATTCAAGCTAAAAGTATAAAACAACAGAATAAAGAAGTAATAAATATAACAAATGAAGAATTATTACTTTTATCTAAGTTGGTTACAGGTGAAGCTAGAGGTGAAAGTTATGAAGGACAAGTTGCTGTGGCAGCTGTCGTTATAAATAGAGTAAAAGACCCTAGGTTCCCTAATACAATAAGAGATGTTATATACCAAAAGAATGCATTTTCTGTTGTCAAAGATGGTTCTATAAATATGCAACCTACAGAGTCTGCTTACACGGCAGCACAAGAAGCATTATATGGAAAAGATCCAACAAATAGAGCAATTTACTTTTGGAATCCAGATATAGCTACATGTAAATGGATAAAGACGCTAAATCCATATATGAGGATAGGAAACCACGTATTTGCAAAATAGAAAAATATATAATTAAAATGGCGATATTGGAGCTTTTGCTCCTTTATTTTTTTGTAAAAATAAACTATAATAATCATTTAGATAGCAAAATGCATATAATATTTGATGTGAATAAATATTAGCAGAAAGGTGAACAGATTATGAATAAAATAAATGTGGCTTTAATATTTGGTGGAAAATCAGGTGAACACGAAGTTTCACTATTATCGACAGCTTCGATTTATAAGCATATTAATAAAGATAAATATAATATTTTTACTATAGGAATAACAAAAGATGGAAGATGGATGTTTTATGATGGAGATGAAGAAAACATCAAAAACGGAAATTGGGTTAATTTAGCTAATAAAAATGTTGAAATAAATTTAATACCTTCTGGAAATAAGGAAGTTGGATTAAAATTTGAAGATGGAAGAGTAGAAAAAATAGATGTATTATTCCCTGTTTTACATGGACCATATGGAGAAGATGGTACAATACAAGGATTATTTGAAATAAGTCAAATACCATACGTAGGATGTGGAGTTTTAGCTTCTAGTGTAGGTATGGATAAGCTTATCTGTAAAAAAGTATTCTCAGAGATAGGATTACCACAAGTAAACTATACTGATACAAATAGATGGGAATTTAATAGAAATAAAGAAGAAGAATTAAATAAAATAGAAGAAAAATTAAACTATCCTATATTTGTAAAGCCAGCTAACTTAGGTTCAAGTGTAGGTATATCTAAATCTACAAATAGAGAAGAGCTTTTAGTAGGTATAGAAGAAGCTTTAAAATATGATTCAAGAATAGTTTTAGAGCAAGGTATAGATGCAAGAGAAATAGAAGTTGCTGTTCTTGGAAATGAAGATGTAAAAGCATCTATAGCAGGAGAAATAAAACCAGCTAAAGATTTCTATGACTATGAAGATAAATATATAAATGGTGCGTCAACTTATGAAATACCAGCAAATATAAAATCTGAAGATATGGAAAACATAAGAAAAATGGCAGTAGAAGCCTTTAAAGGAATCGATGGAAAAGGACTTTCAAGAGTAGATTTCTTTATAGATAAAAATTCAGGAGAAATATTTATAAATGAGATAAATACTTTACCTGGTTTTACAAATATAAGTATGTATCCTAAAATGTGGGAAGCTACAGGATTAGAATATTCTAATCTTATAGATAGCATTATAGAGTTAGCGTTAGACTCTAAGAAGTAAAGCAGGTGTTACTAATGAATAATAGACCAATAGGTGTATTTGATTCAGGATTAGGTGGACTTACCGTATTAAAGGAAATAATGAAAATTACACCAAATGAAAATATAGTTTACTTTGGTGATACAGCTAGAGTTCCATATGGACCAAGATCTAAAGAAACTATAATTAAATATACTTTCCAAGCTATAGATTTTTTAATTTCGAAAAATGTAAAGGCTATAGTTATAGCATGTAATACAGCAACAGCTAGAGCATTAAAGGAAGCAAATGAAAAGTATGATATTCCCATACTTGGAGTTATAGAAGCTGGAGCTAGAACAGCAGTATATACAACTAAGAACAAGGTTGTTGGAATAATAGGTACGGATGGAACTATAAGATCGAAAGCATATAATGCAGAAATTTCAAAGCTAGACCCGGAAATTAAGATAGTAGATAAATCATGTCCATTATTTGTTCCTATTGTAGAAGAAGGTTGGGCTAATACAGATATAGCATCATTAACAGCTAAAAGATATTTAGATGATTTAATGAAAGAAGGTATAGACTCTTTAGTGTTAGGATGTACTCATTATCCATTATTAAAGAAAACAATTGGAGAAATTGTTGGAGAAAAAGTCACTTTAGTAAATCCAGCCAAAGAAACAGCAAAGGATTTAAAGAGGATATTAGATGAAAATGACATGCTTAGAGGCGATATAGGTGAAGAACCTAAGTATGAGTATTATGTATCTGATATACCTGAAAAATTTGCTGCTATTGCAGAGGAATTTTTAAAGAAAGAAATAGATGATATAAAAAATGTAAGAATATAAAAATATCAATTCGAGTATAAACTTTGAGCGATTGCTTAAAGTTTATACTTGTTTTAGGGGAGGAATTACTTTGGAAGCAAAATTAAGTATACTTACAAAACAATATGATGAAAATAAAAATACAGATACTATGGAATTAAAGACTATAGGAAAAATATTTGAAAAAAAAGATGATATATATGTAGTTTATGAAGAAATAGAAGATGGAGAAAAAATAACAACTACTATAAAAATATCAGATGATGAAGTTTCTATTAAAAAATTTGGAACTGTTAATTCATTAATGGTTTTCAAAGAAAATTATAAACATGAAACAAGATATAGAACTAATCAAGGTTTATTTATAATTGAAACAGAAACAAATAAATTAGAAATAGATAGAAGTGAAAAAAATTATATAAAATTAAATATAGAATATAATATTAATATATTAGATTTATTTAAAGGTAGAAATGAAATTAATATTTCAATAGAGTATAATATATAATATAGTATACAAATTTTATAAAGGTAGTTAAAATACTACCTTTTGTTTAATTTATTTGGTATTATAATAATTATACAAAGTTTGTAAATTTTAAAATTTACACAAGGGATTATAGTTTTTTTATAGAAAACTATAGATACGAGTTATAAAAAACTAAATGTAAGAGGTATAAATATGGTTTTTGAAAAAGTATTAAGTACTATAGATAAACATAACTTAATAGAAGATGGAGATAAAATTGTATTAGGTATATCTGGAGGACCTGACTCAGTTTGCCTTTTACACATATTGAATAGACTTAAAGAAAAATTAAATATAGAATTATATGTAGCTCATTTGAATCATCAAATAAGAGGAATAGAAGCTCAAAAGGATGCATTATACGTTTCAGATATATGTGAGAAAATGGGTATAACTTATTTTCTAAAATCTATAGATGTTCCTAAATACTGTAAAGACAATGGTATGTCTATTGAAGAAGGAGCAAGAAAGCTTAGATATGAAATGTTTAATGAAATAAAACAAAAAACTAAGTCGAATAAAATAGCTATTGGTCATAACTTAAATGACCAAGCAGAAACAGTACTTATGAGAATAATGAGAGGTACTGGACTTCAGGGACTTAGAGGCATAGAATATGCTAGAGAAAATGGTATAATCAGACCTCTTTTAGATGTAGAAAGAAAAGAAATAGAGGAATATTGTGAAGTACATAATTTAAATCCTAGAATAGATGAGAGTAATTTAGAAAATATTTACACTAGAAATAAAATTAGATTAGAACTTATACCATATATGAAGGATAATTTTAATACTAATTTAATAGAATCTATAGTAAGGATGAGCAATAATTTAAAAACTGATAGTGACTATATTGAATCTGATGCTGAAATAAAGTTTAAGAATATATGCAAAGTTAGTTCTGATTCAGTTGAAGTAGACATAAATAGTTTTAAGAGGTTACATAATGCAATAAAAGTAAGGGTATTAAGAAAAGGTATAAAAGCTATCTTAGGTGATACTAATTTTATAGACCAAAAACATATAGACGATGTAATGGAGCTTGAAAGTGAATCTAAGATTAATAAGATGTTAACTCTTCCAAGAGGTGTATTTGTATATAGAAGAAAAAGTTCTATAATGTTAACTACTACAGAGATAGTAGAGGAGGAAATTGAGTTTTCTTATAATATACCTAGTAATGGATTTGTTAAGATAAAAGAAATAAATTCTATAATTGAAACCCAAACAATGACTATAGATAGATATAAAAGTGGAAAAGTAGACAAAATGTCTAGAGGGTTTGATTTTAACAAGATAAAAGGAGGTATTGTTATACGAAATAGACAGCAAGGAGATAAAATAAAGCTTGCTGGAGGGACTAAAAAACTTAAGGATCTATTTATAGACTTAAAGATACCAAGAGAAGAAAGATGTAAGATACCAGTTGTAGTTGATGAAGAAGGTATATTACAAGTTGGAGAATATAAGTCTAGTGAAAATTATAAAATAGATGAAAATACAAAAGAAGTCTTAAAGATTATCTTTAAGAAACTATAGAATAAAACAACATATGAAAGGAGGGCTTCTTTTGAATAAATTTTTCAAAGGAATAGGTTTCTACCTAGTAATTTTTATAATAATTGTAGGAATAGTTCAATTTTCAGGAGAACCTACACAAAAAGTGGAAACTATGGAGTTTTCAAAAGTATATAGAGAATTAGCTAATGAAAATATATCAAGATTATACTTTATAAATGATACAGCTGTAGAAGGAACAATAAAAGATTCAAATACTAAATTTAGATCTTATGTTCCTGAAGAAATAATGGGAGATACTCTTTCTAAAGAGGTATTAGACCAAGCTAAAGAAGGAAAAATAGTATTTGGTGGAGAAGCTAAACCATCTACACCTTGGTTTGTAGAATTACTACCAACATTACTACTAATATTCTTTATGGTAATAATTTGGTTTGTATTTATGAATCAGTCTCAAGGTGGAGGCGGAAAAGTTATGAACTTTGGTAAATCAAAAGCGAAGGTTCATAAAGATGACGAGAAAACAAGAGTAACATTTAAGGATGTTGCAGGTTTAAATGAAGAAAAAGAAGATTTACAAGAAGTTGTTGATTTCTTAAAAAATCCTAAAAAATACATAGACTTAGGTGCTAGAATACCAAAAGGTATACTTATGGTTGGACCTCCAGGTACAGGTAAAACTTACCTATCAAGAGCTGTAGCAGGAGAAGCAGGAGTACCATTCTTTAGTATAAGTGGTTCTGATTTTGTTGAAATGTTTGTTGGGGTTGGTGCTTCAAGAGTTAGAGATTTATTCGAGCAAGCAAAGAAAAATGCTCCAGCGATAATATTTATAGATGAGATAGATGCTGTTGGTAGAAAAAGAGGAGCAGGTCTTGGCGGTGGCCATGATGAAAGAGAGCAAACTCTTAACCAATTACTTGTTGAAATGGATGGTTTCGGAGTAAACCAAGGTATAATAATAATGGCTGCTACAAATAGACCAGATATATTAGACCCTGCACTACTTAGACCAGGAAGATTTGATAGACAGGTTGTTGTAGGAGCTCCAGATGTAAAAGGTAGAGAGGCTATATTTAAAGTTCACTCAAGAAATAAACCTTTAGCCGATGATGTAAAAATAGAAGTATTAGCAAGAAGAACACCTGGATTTACTCCAGCTGATATAGAAAACTTAATGAATGAGGCAGCAATACTTACTGCTAGAAAAAGAGAAAAGAAAATTCATATGGAAACTATAGAAGAAGCTATAACAAAGGTTATAGCAGGTGTAGCTAAAAAATCTAGAGTTATAAGCGAGCCAGAAAGAAAACTTACAGCTTATCATGAAGCGGGGCATGCAGTTTGTGCGCATGTATTACCTAATGTAAGTCCAGTACATCAAGTTACAATAGTTCCAAGAGGAAGAGCAGGAGGATTCACTATGCAACTTCCAGTTGAAGATAAGTTCTATGCAACTAAAAATGAAATGAAAGAAAATATAGTTGTATTACTTGGAGGTAGAGTAGCTGAGGAATTAACTTTAGATGATATATCTACAGGAGCATCAAATGACTTAGAAAGAGTTTCTTCAACTGCTAGAAATATGGTTACTAAATATGGTATGAGTGAAAAATTAGGACCTATGACATTTGGTGATTCTGATGATGAAGTATTCTTAGGTAATAGCTTGGCAAGTAAGAAAAATTATTCTGAAGAAGTAGCTTATGAAATAGATAAGGAAATTGGAAGAATAGTTGATGAATCTTATAAGCAAACTAAAAAGATATTACAAGATAATATGGATAGATTAGAATACGTAGCTAAAGCATTATTAGTATATGAAACATTAGATGCAGATCAATTTGTAAAAGCGTTTAATAAAGAATTACCATTAGAAGTTTTAGAATTAAAAAAAGATGATAAGATAGAAAATGGTGAAACTTTAGAAAAAAGAGAAACTTTATCTAAAGAATTAAAATTAGATATGGATTTAACTAGAAATAATGAAGATTCAGATAAGACAGATAAAAATTAATATATAAACTAAAAAGAGCCTTTAAAGGCTCTTTTTAGTTTATAAAAGTATATAAATAATTACTGTGTACTAACTTTTATAAATATATGATGTATAATTATTTTATATAAGGATTGTGAATATTGAATAGTATAATTATTTTATATAAGGATTGTGAATATTGAATAGGGGTGGAATATGAGAGGTAAAATAATACAAACTTTATTAGATAATAAAGGTAATTTTATTTCAAGCGAAGCGTTATCAAAAAAACTTGAGATATCTAGTGAAGCTATAAGGGAACATATAGAGGTATTAAAATCAGCAGGGTATAATATTGAAGAAGTAAAGAAAAAAGGATATAAATTAGTAGACGATTTGAATGATTTATTAACGTATAATAATATTTCTAATAAATTAGATACTAAATATATAGGTAGAAGTATAATTCATTTTGATACGATAGACTCTACCAATGATTATGCAAAAAAAGTAGCATTACAAAAGCAAGAAGGAACAGTTATTATTAGTGAGGAGCAGACAAAAGGTAAAGGCAGAATAGGAAGACAGTGGGTATCTAAATCTAGAGAAGGGATTTGGATGAGTATAATATTAAAGCCTAATCTAATACCTCAAAAAGCACCATTCTTAACGTTAATAGCTGGAGCGAGTATAACTAAAGCATTGAATAATTTAGGTGTAGAAACAAATATAAAGTGGCCTAATGATATTATTATAAATAATAAGAAGATAGCAGGTATTCTTACTGAATTATCTGCAGAGATTGATAAAATAAACTATATTGTGCTAGGTATAGGCATAAATGTAAAAACTATTGATTTTTCCCAGGAAATTTCTCATATAGCGACTTCTTTATATAAAGAAGGTCATAAAATATCTAGAGTAGACATAGTTAGAAATATATTAGAAGAATTTGAAAGGCTATATTTACAATATATAAATCATGGCTTAAAAAATGAAACATTAGATATATGTAGGAAACACTCTGCTATTATAGGAAAATATATATACATAATTAGTAATGGAGAAAAAGAGTTAGTTAAGTGTTTAGATATAAACAAAGAGGGGAATCTAGTAATAAAAAATGATGAAAATGTAATAAAAGAAATTATGTCAGGAGAAGTATCTATAAGAGGTGTTGAAGGGTATGTATAACAATTTATTAGACGTTAAAGGTTTAAAAGTAGGACAAATTGAAGATATAGAAGGCTTAACTGGATGTACAGTAGTTATATGTGAAAATGGTGCTGTTTGTGGTGTTGATGTAAGAGGTGGTGGTCCAGGTACACGAGAAACTGATTTATTGAATCCTATAAATATGATTCAAAAAGTGCATGCAGTTGTTTTATCTGGTGGATCTGCATTTGGACTAGAATCTACATGTGGTGTAAGTAGATATCTAGAAGAACATAATATAGGTTTCGATGTGGGTGTTGCTAAGGTACCTATAGTTGTAGGAGCAGTATTATTTGATTTAGCAGTAGGAAATCCAAAGTCTAGACCTGATATAGATATGGGATACACGGCTTGTGAATTAGCAAGTGATACTGTTTTAAATCAAGGAAATTTTGGAGCAGGTTGTGGTGCAACAGTAGGTAAAATAAGAGGAATAGAATATGCTATGAAGGGTGGAATAGGTAGTCATTCGATTAAACTTCCTAATGGATTAGTTGTATCTGCCTTAGTTGCAGTAAATGCTTTTGGAGATGTATATGAAAATGGAAAAGTTATAGCAGGAACTATGGATGATGAAAAGAAAAATATTCTAAATAGCTATGAATTAATGAAAAATGGAGTTAATAAAGGTGGATTTAGTATAGATAATACTACAATTGGAATTGTAGCTACTAATGCAAAATTAGATAAAGCTCAATGTAAAAAAGTATCTCAAATGGCTCATAATGGATATGCAAAAGCCATATTCCCTATACATACACCTCATGATGGAGATACAATATTTACTATATCAACTGGTGAGATTGAAACTGATATTACACTTTTAGGATCATTAGCTACTGAAGTTGTAGAAAAAAGCATAATAAATGCGATAAAAAAAGCAGATTCTATAGGGAAAATAAGTGCATATAAAGATATAGTGACTAATCAAGAATTATTGACAATGTAAATTACTATTGATACAATTATTCTGTTATAGCAGGTATCTGATTTTTTAGAGCTTGACTTTACTATAGCAAAAAATAAATTTCAGAAGTCCGGCATCTTTTATGAGCTGGAACGGGGGTGTACTTTTATAATGAATTTAGAAACATCGAAAATGGAAATTGTGAATGAATCTCGAAAATGGAAATTGTGAATGAATCACCAAAAACTATGAAAGCTAAATCGAGAAAGACGAAAAAATTTGAAGTTAGAAAAATGGCAATAATAGGAGTTTTAGCCGCAATTTCTATTATGTTATCAATGACACCTTTAGGATTTATTCCTATAGGACCGTTAAACTTAACTATAATGCATATACCTGTAATTATAGGCGCAGTATTAGAGGGGCCTTTAGTTGGAATTATAGTAGGACTTATATTTGGAATTACAAGTTTATTAAGAGCCATTACTATGCCTACAATAACTAATTTTGCACTTATAAATCCATTGGTATCTATATTACCAAGAGTACTTATAGGTATAGTGGCTTATTATGTTTATAAACTAACTATTAAACTTACTAAAAATGCTCTTGCATCAGGATGGATAACAGGAGTTATAGGTTCTTTAGTTAACACAGTAGGTGTACTAGGGATGACATATATATTATATGGAGCAAGATATGCTGAAGCTTTAGGTAAAAGCGCATCAGCAGCAAAAACTTTAATATTTACATTAATAGCAACAAATGGAGTACCGGAAGCTATCGTTGGAGGCTTTGTTGTATCGGCCATTTGTGTAGTTTTTAATAAAAGGAAAAGATAGAAGGAAGGTTAAATATATATGCTTTTAGTATTTGATGTTGGAAATACCAATATGGTCTTAGGTCTATATAAAGGTAAAGAACTTATAAAATATTGGAGAATAAATACTGATAAAAATAAAACATCTGATGAATATGGTATTTTAATAAACAACTTATTCCAATATGAAAAGATAGACTTGGATTGTATAGAAGATGTTATAATATCATCTGTAGTTCCAGATGTTATGCATTCTCTTGAGAACTTTTGTAAAAAGTATTGTAAAAAACAACCTAAAGTAGTAGGACCTGGTATAAAAACTGGATTAAATATAAAGTACGATAATCCTAAGCAAGTTGGTGCTGATAGAATAGTTAATGCAGTTGCTTGTGTAGAAAAATATGGGACACCAATTATAGTAGTTGACTTTGGGACAGCTACAACATTCTGTGCTATAACTAATAATTCAGACTATTTAGGTGGAACTATAGCACCGGGATTAAAAATATCTAGTGAAGCATTATTCCAAAGAGCTTCTAAACTACCTAGAATTGAACTAACTAAGCCAGGCTCAGTTATATGCAAAAATACAGTATCAGGTATGCAAGCTGGTGTAATATACGGATATGTAGGATTAGTCGAAAAAATAATAGAAATGATGAAGAAAGAGTTAAACCAAGAGAATGTTAAAGTTATAGCTACAGGAGGTTTATCGACTCTTATTGCTTCAGAAACTAAAAGTATAGATCATGTAGATAGATTTTTAACTTTAGACGGTTTAAGAATCTTACATGAAAAGAATAAAGAATAGAATAGGGGAATTGGGTAATATAATCCAATTCCTTTTTAAATATATATGAATTTTAAATTTAGGAGGAGACAAAAATGAAGATAGGCAACTTAAATTTAGATAATAGAGTTTTTTTATCACCTATGGCGGGGGTAACAGATCTTCCATTTAGATTAATTTGTAAAGAGCAAAACTGTGGGATGTTATACACAGAAATGGTTAACGCAAAAGCTTTATGTTATGATGATCAAAATACTAAGAAGATGTTAAAAATAGAGGAAGAAGAACATCCTGTTGCAATACAAATATTTGGATCAGACCCAGAATATATGGGTGGAGCTGCAAAAATATTAAATTCTTATCCTAATGAAGTATTAGATATAAATATGGGATGTCCAGCACCTAAGGTTGTAAAAAATGGTGATGGTTCTGCTCTTTTAAAAAATCCTGAATTAGCAGCGAAAGTCTTAAGATCTGTAGTAGAGAATTCTGAAAAACCAGTTACTCTTAAAATAAGAAAAGGTTGGGATGATACTTGTATAAATGCAGTGGAAATTGCTAAAATTGCAGAAAATTGTGGAATAAGTGCAATAGCTGTTCATGGAAGAACTAGAGAACAGTATTACTCAGGTAAGGCAGATTGGGATATAATAAGAGAAGTTAAAGAAAATGTAAGTATACCTGTTATAGGTAATGGAGACGTTTTCGAAGTTGAAGATGCAATAAATATGTTAAATAAAACAAATTGTGATGCTATAATGATAGGAAGAGGTGCTCAAGGAAACCCATGGATATTCAAGAGAATAAATCATTATATGCAAACGGGTGAAATATTACCAGAGCCTACATTAGAAGAAAAAATAGATACAGCTATGAAACATCTAAAATTAGCAGTTGAAGAACATGGAGAATATGTTGCGGTAAGAGAGATGAGAAAACATATAGCATGGTACTTAAAAGGACTTAGAAATTCTGCTAGAGTTAGAGATGAAATAAATAAAATTGAAAGCTATGAAGAGGTAGTTAACAAGCTAAAAGGCTATATGCAAGACTGCTTGACATTAGAATAATAGTAATCTATAATATACCGCATAAATTAAAACAAAATATGTAATAATCTAAATAAACTTTGGGAGAAATCCCAAATACATAGTGAAGGAGTTGTAGGGGTTATGGAAGAAAAAAAGGAAATACTTTTAACTCAAGAAGGATATCAAAAATTAGAAGATGAGTTAGAAACATTAAAGACTGTAAGAAGAAGAGAAGTTGCTGATAGAATAAAGGTTGCTATATCTTTCGGAGATATATCAGAAAATGCTGAGTATGATGAAGCTAAGAATGAACAAGCTCAAGTTGAAGAAAGAATAATAAAGTTAGAATCAATGATAAGAAGAGCTGTTATAATAGATGAAAGTAAAATAGATTCAAATGTTGTAACAATAGGTTCAATAGTTAAAGTAAATGATATGGATTTTGAAGAAGAAGTTGAATACACTATAGTTGGTTCAGCAGAAGCAGATCCATATGAAGGAAAAATATCAAATGAATCTCCAGTAGGAAGAGCTCTTTTAGGAAGAACTATAGGAGATGTAGTTGATGTTCAAGTTCCAGATGGAGTAGCTAAATTTGAAATATTAGAAATAAGAAGATAACAAAATTAGGAGGCAAGGCCATGAATAACGATCAAATGAATAATGATCAACTTCAAGAAGATCTTACAGAAGTACTTAGAGTAAGAAGAGATAAATTAGCTAAATTACAAGAAATGGGAAGAGACCCATTCCAAGTTAGTAGATATGATAGAACTAGCAATTCTACAGAAATAAAAGGAAACTTCGAAGAATTCGAAGGTAAAATAGTAAAAATAGCTGGTCGTATAATGAGTAAAAGAATCCAAGGTAAAGCTGGATTTATAGATATACAAGACCAAAATGGAAGAATTCAATGTTATGTTAGATTAGATAGAATAGGTGAAGAAGAGTATTCTATATTCTCTACATATGATATAGGAGACATAATAGGTGTTGAAGGTGAAGTATTCAAGACTAAAAAAGAAGAAATATCAGTAAAAGCTAATGAAGTAGTTTTATTATCTAAATCACTTCAAGTATTACCAGAAAAATATCATGGATTAAAAGACCAAGATTTAAGATATAGACAAAGATATGTAGACTTAATAGTTAATCCAGAAGTTAAGGATGCATTCTTAACAAGAACTAAGGCATTAAAAGCATTAAGATCATACTTAGATGAAAGAGGATTCTTAGAAGTTGAGACTCCTATATTAAATACTATAGCTGGTGGAGCAAATGCTAGACCATTCGTTACTCACCACAATACATTAGATATACCAATGTACATGAGAATCGCTAACGAATTATACTTAAAGAGACTTATAGTTGGTGGATTTGATAAAGTATACGAAATGGGAAGAATGTTCAGAAATGAAGGTATGTCTATAAAGCATAACCCAGAGTATACTGCTATAGAATTATACCAAGCGTATGCAGACTACACAGATATGATGGAAATAACTGAAAATGTTATAGCTCATATGGCAGAAGCTGCTACAGGAAGTATGAAAATAAACTACCAAGGAACTGAAATAGATTTTACACCTCCATGGAGAAGAATGACTATGGAAGAGTGTGTTAAAGAATACACTGGTGTAGATTTCTCTACTATAAATACAGATGAAGAAGCTTTAGCTATAGCTAAAGAAAAAGGAATAGAAATAACTCCTGGAATGAGAAGAGGAGAAGTTATAAATGCATTCTTCGAAGAATTCGGTGAAGATAAATTAATACAACCTACATTTATAACTCATCATCCAGTTGAAGTATCGCCTCTTGCTAAGAGAAATGTAGAAGACCCAAGAAAGACAGATAGATTCGAAGCTTTCGCAAATAGATGGGAATTAGCTAATGCATTCTCTGAGTTAAATGACCCAATAGATCAAAAAGGAAGATTTATGGATCAGTTAAGAAAGAAAGAATTAGGTGATGATGAAGCTTGTGATATGGATGAAGACTTCATAAATGCTTTAGAAGTTGGTTTACCTCCTACAGGTGGTCTTGGAATAGGTATAGATAGAGTTATGATGTTATTAACTAATTCTCCATCTATAAGAGACGTTATATTATTCCCTACAATGAAACCAATAGAAAATAATCAAAATAAAATAGAAGAATAATATTGAAAAGATTGTGCATTACTTACGTATTATGCACAATCTTTTTTTATTTGTAGCTGTTTTATAAAAAGTTAATATTAAAAGTCTATAATTTTAATACAAAATATAAAGGTTAAATATCAAAAACAACATATAAAAATGTAAATAAAATAATTTTGCTGAAAAAAATATATATAAATCATAGTCAGATAGAATAAAAAAGCGAAATTTTTATAAAGGAAATTTGAATAATATTTAAGAATAATAACTAAAATATTAATTTGGGRGAATGGGCTATATA
>NZ_CP048741.1:2379143-2390284 GCF_018336475.1 Romboutsia sp. 13368 | reverse complement strand
GACGAAGATTTCATAAATGCTTTAGAAGTTGGTTTACCTCCTACAGGTGGTCTTGGAATAGGTATAGATAGAGTTATGATGTTATTAACTAATTCTCCATCTATAAGAGACGTTATATTATTCCCTACAATGAAACCGATAGAAAATAATCAAAATAAAATAGAAGAATAATATTGAAAAGATTGTGCATTACTTACGTATTATGCACAATCTTTTTTTATTTGTAGCTGTTTTTATAAAAAGTTAATATTAAAAGTCTATAATTTTAATACAAAATATAAAGGTTAAATATCAAAAACAACATATAAAAATGTAAATAAAATAATTTTGCTGAAAAAAATATATATAAATCATAGTCAGATAGAATAAAAAAGCGAAATTTTTATAAAGGAAATTTGAATAATATTTAAGAATAATAACTAAAATATTAATTTGGGGGAATGGGCTATGAATCAAATGATGAATTGGATATGTTTAATAAGTATAACTTTATTAGTGTTAGATATTATGATTTATTTCTGTAATGATGCTATAAAAATTTATAATAGGACAACTAAAATAAAGGCTAAACCGATTGCAAAATCAAGAACTTACGTATATGAAGAAAAGATTGCAAAATAAAAACGTAAAAAATATAAAAAAAGTTTCAAAAAAAGTGTTGACGATATGATTATGAGATGGTATAGTTATACTTGTCCTTAAGGAAAGGACAAAAAGAAATAAAAAACTTCAAAAAATAAGTTGACAAAGAAAAACAACTTTGGTAAACTAAAGAAGTCGAAAATGAACTTTGAAAATTAAACAGTAGGTTAATTTAAAGAATTACAACTAACAAACCAAGCCAGATATTCAGATAATGATTAGTCTGAGCAGGTAACAACTTTTATTTGAGAGTTTGATCCTGGCTCAGGATGAACGCTGGCGGCGTGCCTAACACATGCAAGTCGAGCGATTCTCTTCGGAGAAGAGCGGCGGACGGGTGAGTAACGCGTGGGTAACCTGCCCTGTACACACGGATAACATACCGAAAGGTATGCTAATACGAGATAATATGCTTTTATCGCATGGTAGAAGTATCAAAGCTTTTGCGGTACAGGATGGACCCGCGTCTGATTAGCTAGTTGGTGAGGTAACGGCTCACCAAGGCGACGATCAGTAGCCGACCTGAGAGGGTGATCGGCCACATTGGAACTGAGACACGGTCCAAACTCCTACGGGAGGCAGCAGTGGGGAATATTGCACAATGGGCGAAAGCCTGATGCAGCAACGCCGCGTGAGCGATGAAGGCCTTCGGGTCGTAAAGCTCTGTCCTCAAGGAAGATAATGACGGTACTTGAGGAGGAAGCCCCGGCTAACTACGTGCCAGCAGCCGCGGTAATACGTAGGGGGCTAGCGTTATCCGGAATTACTGGGCGTAAAGGGTGCGTAGGTGGTTTCTTAAGTCAGAGGTGAAAGGCTACGGCTCAACCGTAGTAAGCCTTTGAAACTGGGAAACTTGAGTGCAGGAGAGGAGAGTGGAATTCCTAGTGTAGCGGTGAAATGCGTAGATATTAGGAGGAACACCAGTTGCGAAGGCGGCTCTCTGGACTGTAACTGACACTGAGGCACGAAAGCGTGGGAAGCAAACAGGATTAGATACCCTGGTAGTCCACGCCGTAAACGATGAGTACTAGCTGTCGGAGGTTACCCCCTTCGGTGGCGCAGCTAACGCATTAAGTACTCCGCCTGGGAAGTACGCTCGCAAGAGTGAAACTCAAAGGAATTGACGGGGACCCGCACAAGTAGCGGAGCATGTGGTTTAATTCGAAGCAACGCGAAGAACCTTACCTAAGCTTGACATCCTTTTGACCTCTCCCTAATCGGAGATTTCCCTTCGGGGACAGAAGTGACAGGTGGTGCATGGTTGTCGTCAGCTCGTGTCGTGAGATGTTGGGTTAAGTCCCGCAACGAGCGCAACCCTTGCCTTTAGTTGCCAGCATTAAGTTGGGCACTCTAGAGGGACTGCCAGGGATAACCTGGAGGAAGGTGGGGATGACGTCAAATCATCATGCCCCTTATGCTTAGGGCTACACACGTGCTACAATGGGTGGTACAGAGGGCAGCCAAGTCGTGAGGCGGAGCTAATCCCTTAAAGCCATTCTCAGTTCGGATTGTAGGCTGAAACTCGCCTACATGAAGCTGGAGTTACTAGTAATCGCAGATCAGAATGCTGCGGTGAATGCGTTCCCGGGTCTTGTACACACCGCCCGTCACACCACGGAAGTTGGGGGCGCCCGAAGCCGGATTGCTAACCTTTTGGAAGCGTCCGTCGAAGGTGAAATCAATAACTGGGGTGAAGTCGTAACAAGGTAGCCGTATCGGAAGGTGCGGCTGGATCACCTCCTTTCTAAGGAGAATTACCTACTGTTTAATTTTGAGGGTTCTTAATAAAAATTAAAAACTCTATTGACAAACTTCGACATATATTATAAAATATAATTCGTTGTTAAAATAAAATATGGGGGTGTAGCTCAGCTGGGAGAGCACTTGCCTTGCACGCAAGGGGTCAGGAGTTCGATCCTCCTCATCTCCACCATTTAGTACTTTGAAAACTGCATAACATTTAGTGATATGACATCATTTTAAACATATATGACAAGAAAAGTCTTAAAAATTACAACTTTTAAGCACTGGAATAAACTGAGTGAATACGAAGTTTGTTCAGTAGCGCTAACTTTTTAATAACTGGTCAAGTTATTAAGGGTGCAGGGCGGATGCCTTGGCACTAGGAGCCGATGAAGGACGTGATAAGCTGCGATAAGCTTCGGGGAGTTGCACGTAAACTTTGATCCGAAGATTTCCGAATGAGGAAACTCACTTAGAGTAATGTCTAAGTATCGTTAAGTGAATACATAGCTTAGCGAGGGGAACCCGGGGAACTGAAACATCTAAGTACCCGGAGGAAGAGAAAGAAATTCGATTCCGTAAGTAGCGGCGAGCGAACGTGGAACAGGCCAAACCAATGAAGTTTACTTCGTTGGGGTTGCGGACATACGACATGGAAAGATATCATAGACGAAGAGAGTTGGAAAGCTCCGCTATAAAGTGTAATAGCCACGTAGTCAAAATGAGAAAAATACTAGTATGATCCAGAGTACCACGGGACACGTGAAACCCTGTGGGAAGCAGGAGGGACCATCCTCCAAGCCTAAATACTACCTAGTGACCGATAGCGTATAGTACCGTGAGGGAAAGGTGAAAAGAACCCCGGGAGGGGAGTGAAAGAGAACCTGAAACCCTGCACTTACAAGCTGTGGGAGCACATTACTTGTGTGACCGCGTACTTTTTGTAGAACGGGCCAACGAGTTACGATATGCAGCAAGGTTAAGCACTTAAGGTGTGGAGCCGTAGCGAAAGCGAGTCTTAAATGGGCGATTAAGTTGCATGTCGTAGACCCGAAACCGGGCGACCTATCCATGAGCAGGTTGAAGCGAAAGTAAAATTTCGTGGAGGACCGAACCCACGAGCGTTGAAAAGCTCGGGGATGACTTGTGGATAGCGGTGAAATTCCAATCGAGCCCGGAGATAGCTGGTTCTCCCCGAAATAGCTTTAGGGCTAGCCTCAAGGTTGAGAGAAGCGGAGGTAGAGCACTGAATGTCCTAGGGGGTATTGCACTTACCGAAGACTATCAAACTCCGAATGCCGTATTCTTATACTTGGGAGTCAGACTGTGGGTGATAAGATTCATAGTCAAAAGGGCAACAGCCCAGATCGTCAGCTAAGGTCCCTAAATGTACGTTAAGTGGTAAAGGATGTGGGATTGCACAGACAACCAGGATGTTGGCTTAGAAGCAGCCACTCATTTAAAGAGTGCGTAATAGCTCACTGGTCGAGTGATCCTGCGCCGAAAATTTCCGGGGCTAAAACGTACTACCGAAGCTACGGCATCATTTATGATGGGTAGGGGAGCTTCGTATGCAGGCTGAAGCATGACCGTAAGGACATGTGGACAGTATACGAGTGAGAATGTTGGCATGAGTAGCGAGACGTGGGTGAGAATCCCACGGGCCGTAAACCCAAGGTTTCCAGGGGAAGGTTCGTCCGCCCTGGGTTAGTCGGGACCTAAGCCGAGGCCGAAAGGCGTAGGTGATGGACAACAGGTTGATATTCCTGTACCGCCAATAAGCGTTTGAGAGATGGAGTGACACAGTAGGATAAGCTAACCACACTGTTGGTTATTGTGTGGCTAAGTATTGAGGCAGTCTAGATAGGCAAATCCGTCTAGATAATGCTAGGATACGATGGGTAAGCCCTTCGGGGCGAAGTAGCTGATTTCACACTGTCAAGAAAAGCTTCTATCGAGTTTAAAGGCGCCCGTACCGTAAACCGACACAGGTGGGTGAGGAGAGTATCCTAAGGCCAGCGAGAGAACTATTGTTAAGGAACTCGGCAAAATGACCCCGTAACTTAGGGAGAAGGGGTGCCTGTCTATGACAGGCCGCAGAGAATAGGCCCAAGCGACTGTTTACCAAAAACACAGGTTTCTGCTAAGTCGCAAGACGATGTATAGGAGCTGACGCCTGCCCGGTGCTGGAAGGTTAAGGGGATCTGTTAGAGCAATCGAAGCAGTGAACTTAAGCCCCAGTAAACGGCGGCCGTAACTATAACGGTCCTAAGGTAGCGAAATTCCTTGTCGGGTAAGTTCCGACCCGCACGAAAGGCGTAACGATTTGGGCACTGTCTCAACAATAGACTCGGTGAAATTGTAATCCCGGTGAAGATGCCGGGTACCTGCGACAGGACGGAAAGACCCCATGGAGCTTTACTGTAGCTTGACGTTGGGTCTTGGTACTACATGTACAGGATAGGTGGGAGACTATGAAGCATGGACGCCAGTCTGTGTGGAGTCATCCTTGGGATACCACCCTTGTAGTACTGGGATCCTAACCATAGGCCTTGAATCAGGTCTTGGAACACCGTCAGGTGGGCAGTTTGACTGGGGCGGTCGCCTCCTAAAAAGTAACGGAGGCGCTCAAAGGTTTCCTCAGCACGGTCGGAAATCGTGCGAAGAGTGTAAAGGCAAAAGGAAGCTTGATTGCAAGACATACAGGTCGAGCAAGGACGAAAGTCGGACTTAGTGATCCGGTGGTACCGCATGGAAGGGCCATCGCTCAACGGATAAAAGCTACCCTGGGGATAACAGGCTTATCTCCCCCAAGAGTCCACATCGACGGGGAGGTTTGGCACCTCGATGTCGGCTCATCACATCCTGGGGCTGTAGTAGGTCCCAAGGGTTGGGCTGTTCGCCCATTAAAGTGGTACGCGAGCTGGGTTCAGAACGTCGTGAGACAGTTCGGTCCCTATCCGTCGCAGGCGTAGGAAATTTGAGAAGACCTGTCCTTAGTACGAGAGGACCGGGATGGACGTACCTCTGGTGTACCAGTTGTTCTGCCAAGGGCATGGCTGGGTAGCTATGTACGGAATGGATAAGCGCTGAAAGCATCTAAGCGCGAAGCCAACTTCAAGATAAGATTTCCCACCGTAAGGGTAAGACCCCAGGAAGACTACCTGGTTGATAGGTCGAAGGTGTAAGTGCAGTAATGTATTTAGCTTATCGATACTAATAGGTCGAGGACTTGACCAAGATAAATGATGGAAAATTAAATGATATGCAGTTTTCAGAGTATTAACTTTGAAAAAAACTTTATAAAAAGTATTGACATTCTTAATCGAAAATGTTAATATTATACTTGTCCTTGAGAGAAGGGCAAAACATATAATGTGGTTATTATAGCAAAGAGGATACACCTGTTCCCATACCGAACACAGAAGTTAAGCTCTTTAGCGGCGATGGTACTTGGGGGGCGACCTCCTGGGAGAGTAGCACGTAGCCACGTGGTATGCCGAAGTGGCGGAACTGGCAGACGCACAGGACTTAAAATCCTGCGGGACTTACCTCTCGTACCGGTTCGATTCCGGTCTTCGGCACCAAACACAACATCGCGGGGTGGAGCAGTTGGCAGCTCGTCGGGCTCATAACCCGAAGGTCGCAGGTTCGAGTCCTGCCTCCGCAACCAAATATATATGGCCCATTGGTCAAGCGGTCAAGACACCGCCCTTTCACGGCGGTAACAGGGGTTCGATTCCCCTATGGGTCACCAATTAAATATGCGGGTGTAGCTCAATGGTAGAGTTCCGGCCTTCCAAGCCGGCTGTGAGGGTTCGATCCCCTTCACCCGCTCCATTAAATATATAATGTGGGTGCATAGCTCAGCTGGATAGAGCAACGCCCTTCTAAGGCGTGTGTCCGGGGTTCGAATCCCTGTGCGCTCACCACTTTATATAGGGGATTCGCCAAGTCGGTAAGGCATAGCACTTTGACTGCTACATGCGTAGGTTCGAGTCCTGCATCCCCTGCCAAATTAATATTTGATCCATTAGCTCAGTCGGTAGAGCACCTGACTTTTAATCAGGGTGTCCCGCGTTCGAGTCGCGGATGGATCACCAAGTGGAGAGGTGTCCGAGTGGTTTAAGGAGCTGGTCTTGAAAACCAGTGATGCTTAACGGCACCGTGGGTTCGAATCCCACCCTCTCCGCCATTAATTTAATAATTGGAGAAGTACTCAAGTGGCTCAAGAGGATCCCCTGCTAAGGGATTAGGCTGGATTAAACCGGTGCGAGGGTTCGAATCCCTCCTTCTCCGCCAATTATTTCGAGGTGTAGCGCAGTTTGGTAGCGCACGTGGTTTGGGACCATGGGGCCGGGGGTTCGAGTCCCTTCACCTCGACCATTTTAAATAATGTGGACCATTAGCTCAGTTGGTTAGAGCGCCCGGCTCATAACCGGTAGGTCCGGGGTTCGAGTCCCTGATGGTCCACCAAAAATTTTATAGGGGTGTAGCTCAGTTGGTAGAGCGTCGGTCTCCAAAACCGTGCGCCGGGGGTTCGAGTCCCTCCACCCCTGCCACTCATAAAATTAAAAATAATATAATTAATACTTCGAGGTGTAGCGCAGTTTGGTAGCGCACGTGGTTTGGGACCATGGGGCCGGGGGTTCGAGTCCCTCCACCTCGACCATTTAACAATTAGGGCTTATAGCTCAGGTGGTTAGAGCGCACGCCTGATAAGCGTGAGGTCGCTGGTTCGAGTCCAGCTAGGCCCACCAATTGTTGCGCCCAGATAGCTCAGTCGGTAGAGCAGGGGACTGAAAATCCCCGTGTCGGTGGTTCGATTCCGCCTCTGGGCACCATAGTCGTGGCGGTATAGCTTAGTTGGCTAGAGCGTTCGGTTCATACCCGAAAGGTCACAGGTTCGACTCCTGTTACCGCTACCATGAGAAATTTAAGAACTTTGAAAATTAAACAGTAGGTTAATTTATAGAATTACAACTAACAAACNNTAATTCGTTGTTAAAATAAAATATGGGGGTGTAGCTCAGCTGGGAGAGCACTTGCCTTGCACGCAAGGGGTCAGGAGTTCGATCCTCCTCATCTCCACCATTAGTACTTTAAGCAACGGATATGACTGAAGCGAAAGCGAAGGAATTTAAATATATATGACAAGAAAAGTCTTAAAAATTACAACTTTTAAGCACTGGAATAAACTGAGTGAATACGAAGTTTGTTCAGTAGCGCTAACTTTTTAATAACTGGTCAAGTTATTAAGGGTGCAGGGCGGATGCCTTGGCACTAGGAGCCGATGAAGGACGTGATAAGCTGCGATAAGCTTCGGGGAGTTGCACGTAAACTTTGATCCGAAGATTTCCGAATGAGGAAACTCACTTAGAGTAATGTCTAAGTATCGTTAAGTGAATACATAGCTTAGCGAGGGGAACCCGGGGAACTGAAACATCTAAGTACCCGGAGGAAGAGAAAGAAATTCGATTCCGTAAGTAGCGGCGAGCGAACACGGAACAGGCCAAACCAATGAAGTTTACTTCGTTGGGGTTGCGGACATACGACATGGAAAGATATCGTAGATGAAGAGAGTTGGAAAGCTCCGCTATAAAGTGTAATAGCCACGTAGTCAAAACGAGAAAAATACTAGTATGATCCAGAGTACCACGGGACACGTGAAACCCTGTGGGAAGCAGGAGGGACCATCCTCCAAGCCTAAATACTACCTAGTGACCGATAGCGTATAGTACCGTGAGGGAAAGGTGAAAAGAACCCCGGGAGGGGAGTGAAAGAGAACCTGAAACCCTGCACTTACAAGCTGTGGGAGCACATTACTTGTGTGACCGCGTACTTTTTGTAGAACGGGCCAACGAGTTACGATATGCAGCAAGGTTAAGCACTTAAGGTGTGGAGCCGTAGCGAAAGCGAGTCTTAAATGGGCGATTAAGTTGCATGTCGTAGACCCGAAACCGGGCGACCTATCCATGAGCAGGTTGAAGCGAAAGTAAAATTTCGTGGAGGACCGAACCCACGAGCGTTGAAAAGCTCGGGGATGACTTGTGGATAGCGGTGAAATTCCAATCGAGCCCGGAGATAGCTGGTTCTCCCCGAAATAGCTTTAGGGCTAGCCTCAAGGTTGAGAGAAGCGGAGGTAGAGCACTGAATGTCCTAGGGGGTATTGCACTTACCGAAGACTATCAAACTCCGAATGCCGTATTCTTATACTTGGGAGTCAGACTGTGGGTGATAAGATTCATAGTCAAAAGGGCAACAGCCCAGATCGTCAGCTAAGGTCCCTAAATGTACGTTAAGTGGTAAAGGATGTGGGATTGCACAGACAACCAGGATGTTGGCTTAGAAGCAGCCACTCATTTAAAGAGTGCGTAATAGCTCACTGGTCGAGTGATCCTGCGCCGAAAATTTCCGGGGCTAAAACGTACTACCGAAGCTACGGCATCATTATGATGGGTAGGGGAGCTTCGTATGCAGGCTGAAGCATGACCGTAAGGACATGTGGACAGTATACGAGTGAGAATGTTGGCATGAGTAGCGAGACGTGGGTGAGAATCCCACGGGCCGTAAACCCAAGGTTTCCAGGGGAAGGTTCGTCCGCCCTGGGTTAGTCGGGACCTAAGCCGAGGCCGAAAGGCGTAGGTGATGGACAACAGGTTGATATTCCTGTACCGCCAATAAGCGTTTGAGAGATGGAGTGACACAGTAGGATAAGCTAACCACACTGTTGGTTATTGTGTGGCTAAGTATTGAGGCAGTCTAGATAGGCAAATCCGTCTAGATAATGCTAGGATACGATGGGTAAGCCCTTCGGGGCGAAGTAGCTGATTTCACACTGTCAAGAAAAGCTTCTATCGAGTTTAAAGGCGCCCGTACCGTAAACCGACACAGGTGGGTGAGGAGAGTATCCTAAGGCCAGCGAGAGAACTATTGTTAAGGAACTCGGCAAAATGACCCCGTAACTTAGGGAGAAGGGGTGCCTGTCTATGACAGGCCGCAGAGAATAGGCCCAAGCGACTGTTTACCAAAAACACAGGTTTCTGCTAAGTCGCAAGACGATGTATAGGAGCTGACGCCTGCCCGGTGCTGGAAGGTTAAGGGGATCTGTTAGGATTTATCCGAAGCAGTGAACTTAAGCCCCAGTAAACGGCGGCCGTAACTATAACGGTCCTAAGGTAGCGAAATTCCTTGTCGGGTAAGTTCCGACCCGCACGAAAGGCGTAACGATTTGGGCACTGTCTCAACAATAGACTCGGTGAAATTGTAATCCCGGTGAAGATGCCGGGTACCTGCGACAGGACGGAAAGACCCCATGGAGCTTTACTGTAGCTTGACGTTGGGTCTTGGTACTACATGTACAGGATAGGTGGGAGACTATGAAGCATGGACGCCAGTCTGTGTGGAGTCATCCTTGGGATACCACCCTTGTAGTACTGGGATCCTAACCATAGGCCTTGAATCAGGTCTTGGAACACCGTCAGGTGGGCAGTTTGACTGGGGCGGTCGCCTCCTAAAAAGTAACGGAGGCGCTCAAAGGTTTCCTCAGCACGGTCGGAAATCGTGCGAAGAGTGTAAAGGCAAAAGGAAGCTTGATTGCAAGACATACAGGTCGAGCAAGGACGAAAGTCGGACTTAGTGATCCGGTGGTACCGCATGGAAGGGCCATCGCTCAACGGATAAAAGCTACCCTGGGGATAACAGGCTTATCTCCCCCAAGAGTCCACATCGACGGGGAGGTTTGGCACCTCGATGTCGGCTCATCACATCCTGGGGCTGTAGTAGGTCCCAAGGGTTGGGCTGTTCGCCCATTAAAGTGGTACGCGAGCTGGGTTCAGAACGTCGTGAGACAGTTCGGTCCCTATCCGTCGCAGGCGTAGGAAATTTGAGAAGACCTGTCCTTAGTACGAGAGGACCGGGATGGACGTACCTCTGGTGTACCAGTTGTTCTGCCAAGGGCATGGCTGGGTAGCTATGTACGGAATGGATAAGCGCTGAAAGCATCTAAGCGCGAAGCCAACTTCAAGATAAGATTTCCCACCGTAAGGGTAAGACCCCAGGAAGACTACCTGGTTGATAGGTCGAAGGTGTAAGTGCAGTAATGTATTTAGCTTATCGATACTAATAGGTCGAGGACTTGACCAAAATTTAAATGATGAATCTAAATGATATGCAGTTTTCAGAGTATTAACTTTGAAAAAAACTTTATAAAAAGTATTGACATTCTTAATCGAAAATGTTAATATTATACTTGTCCTTGAGAAAAGGGCAAACATATAATGTGGTTATTATAGCAAAGAGGATACACCTGTTCCCATACCGAACACAGAAGTTAAGCTCTTTAGCGGCGATGGTACTTGGTGGGCGACCGCCTGGGAGAGTAGCACGTAGCCACGTGGTATGCCGAAGTGGCGGAACTGGCAGACGCACAGGACTTAAAATCCTGCGGGACTTACCTCTCGTACCGGTTCGATTCCGGTCTTCGGCACCATATTTAATATCGCGGGGTGGAGCAGTTGGCAGCTCGTCGGGCTCATAACCCGAAGGTCGCAAGTTCGAGTCTTGCCTCCGCAACCAAAAACAAATATGGCCCATTGGTCAAGCGGTCAAGACACCGCCCTTTCACGGCGGTAACAGGGGTTCGATTCCCCTATGGGTCACCAATTAAATATGCGGGTGTAGCTCAATGGTAGAGTTCCGGCCTTCCAAGCCGGCTGTGAGGGTTCGATCCCCTTCACCCGCTCCAAAATGAAGAT
>NZ_CP048741.1:2353243-2379138 GCF_018336475.1 Romboutsia sp. 13368 | reverse complement strand
GACTATAGCTCAGCTGGGAGAGCACCTGCCTTACAAGCAGGGGGTCACAGGTTCGAGCCCTGTTAGTCCCACCATTCGCGGCCTGGTAGTTCAGCTGGTTAGAATGCCAGCCTGTCACGCTGGAGGTCGAGGGTTCGAGTCCCTTCCAGGTCGCCAACTTAATACACGGGAATATGGCTCAGTTGGTAGAGCAATTGACTGTTAATCAATGGGTCACAGGTTCGAGTCCTGTTATTCCCGCCAATCATGCGGCAATAGTTCAGTGGTAGAGCGCAACCTTGCCAAGGTTGAAGTCGCGAGTTCGAATCTCGTTTCCCGCTCCATTTAATATTCTATAATGTGGGTGCATAGCTCAGCTGGATAGAGCAACGCCCTTCTAAGGCGTGTGTCCGGGGTTCGAATCCCTGTGCGCTCACCATTCAAAAAAAGTTTCACATTAGTGAAACTTTTTTTTTATAAAATAACTATGCATTAAATAGTTTGAATATACTTCAATGAATATAGTATAATACATAGTATAATAGTGTAAATTATTAATAAATCTAAAGCAGGAGGAAGTAATTGTGTTAGATATAAATTCCTTTTTTAGTGGATTTTTAGATATTATTTTTAGAGTAAATATAAATGATATAGTGGATATATTAATCATAGCATATATATTTTATAAGATATTCATGTTTATAAAAGATACTAGAGCAGAGCAAGTTTTAAAAGGAATTGTTTTGTTATTTGTAGCTACACAAGTTAGTAAAGTTTTAAAATTACATACATTATATTGGTTATTAATAAAAGCTTTGGATTTAGGATTCATAGCTGCATTGATTATATTTCAGCCTGAACTTAGAGCAGGCCTTGAGCATATAGGAAGAACAAAGTTTAACTTCTTCCAAAAAAATAATATAAGCGTTTCAGAAGAAAAGTTTAATAGGACAGTAGAAGAAATTGTTGAAGCACTATATTCTTTATCTAGACAAAAGATAGGTGCACTTATCATATTAGAAAGAAATACTAAAATAGGTGATATAATTAATACTGGTACAAGTATTGATGGTGAAGTATCAAGGCAATTATTGATAAATATATTTATACCAAATACTCCATTACATGATGGAGCTGTTGTTATAAGGGAATCTCAAATAAAAGCAGCATCATGTTTTCTTCCATTAACACAATCGAAAGATTTAAGTAAAGAGTTAGGTACTAGACATAGAGCAGCAATAGGGGTTAGTGAAGTTTCTGACTGTATATCATTAATAGTTTCAGAGGAAACTGGAGATGTATCTATAGCTAAATCAGGTAAGATATATAGGAAAATATCAAAAGATAGAATGATCAATATATTAAGGAGCAATTTAAAAATTAATACTCAAGAAAAAAGTTTTTTCAAAGGTGGGATATTTAAATGATGAATAAATTAAAAGAGAATACTAAGGTAAAGTTGATATCCCTATTAAGTGCAATAATATTATGGATGTATGTTATGGCAGTAGTAGATCCTGATGATACAAAATTATTCGAGGATGTTCCAGTTATAATAACTAACTTAAATGAACTTAAAGATAGAGATTTAGTTATTTATCCAGAGAAAGAGCTTACTACAGATATATATGTTACAGGAAAGTTATCAAATATACAAAAAGTAACTAAGAGTGATATAAATGTATATGGTCAAATAGATAATCCTATAGAAGGTAAGAATGAAATACATTTAAAATTATCTACATCTCAGAGAATTAGTGCAGATTTTAAAAATCCAGTTATGGTTGTAACATTAGAAAAAATTATTGAAGAAGAACGTAGCATAACTGTAAACATAGAAGGTAGTGGTAAAAATAATGTAGACACTATAGCGCTAGATAAGAATATAGACAAAGTTAGTATATCTGGTCCTAGAACATTAGTAGATGAAGTCAAAGATGTTGTAGGAACTGTAAATGTAGAGGGTGAAAATAAAGATTTTTCTCAAGATATAAAACTACAACCTATAGATAAGAAGGGTAATGTTGTAGAAGGTGTAGAATTATCTCAAGAATCGATAAAAGCAAATGTAACATTATTAACAAAAAAGGAAGTTCCTATAAAGTTAAATTTACAGAGTAATATTACAAATGAAATTGATAGAAAAAATTATACTTTAAGTCAAAATACAGTTATGATAACAGGAAAAAAAGATATTATAGACCCTATTAGCTATATAGATACTCAAGACATAAATATAGATGAAATTTTAGATGGTGACTCTAAGGACATATACTTAAACATTCCAGTTGGAGTAACTACAAATATTAAGTATATTACAATAAAAAGAGAATTAGCAGATAATGTAGTTGCAGAATATAAATATACTGCTCAAGAACTAGAAATAAGAAATAATACAAATAGTATAGAAGAAAATAAAATTATTATTCCTGACGAAATTAGCGTTAGTATAGAGTATATAAATACTATAGGGCCGATAAATAAAGAAGATATAACTTTATATATTGATTTAAGTGAACTATCATCAGAAAATAATACTTGTAAAATAAATTATGAATCTAAGTACAAAATAGAAAAAATAAGTATAAACCCAGATACTATAAAAGTAGAAACAGCATAGAGATAAAAAGATGCAACAATAATTATATACAATTATTGTTGCATCTTTTTTATTTTGCATATACTATGAAATTGTATAATAAAAAKATTAAGATATAATATTCTTAGTAAAAAATATATCAAACTTAAGCGCAATTATAAAATACTAAGAATATAATAATATCAAATTTTTACTTAAATGGAAAAAGGTATAATAATTACCCTAAAGTGTACATTTTAAAGAATTATATTGTCCTTTTTGTCTTTCTGTATTAAAATGTCCTTATGGATTAAACTGAGAGAATAATATAATTTAAATATATATAATAATATACTTATACGTTTTTCTTTTTGAAAGGAGATCTTTAATGAGAAAATATTTTGGAACTGATGGAGTAAGAGGTGTAGCAAATACAGAACTTACTTGTGAATTAGCATATAAATTAGGTAGAGCTGGTGGATACGTATTAGCTCAAGGTAAAGATAAAGTTAAAGTAATAGTTGGGAAAGATACAAGAGTTTCAGGGGACATGTTAGAAGCAGCATTAATATCAGGTCTTATGTCAGTAGGATGTGATGTTGTTACAGTTGGAGTAATACCAACTCCTGGTGTTGCATATTTAACAAAGAAATATGAAGCTGATTGTGGAGTTGTTATATCAGCATCTCACAACCCTGTTGAATACAATGGTATAAAATTCTTTAATAAAGATGGATATAAATTAGATGATTCAGTTGAATTAGAAATAGAAAATTATATAGATAATATAGAAAAAGTAGATTTCCATCCAATTGGAGATAAAGTTGGAAGAAAAATATTTGTTCATAATGCACAAAGAGACTATATAGACTATTTAAAATCTATAGTAAATGTAGATTTTAAAGGTTTAAAAGTAGTATTAGACTGTGCTAATGGAGCTGCATATAAGGTTGCACCAACAATATTTAGCGAATTAGGAGCGAATGTAGTAACTATAAATAGTGAACCAGATGGAAATAATATAAATGATAAATGCGGATCTACACATCCAGAAAAGTTACAAAAGGCTGTTGTAGAAAATAAAGCTAATTTAGGTCTTGCATATGATGGAGACGCAGATAGATTAATAGCTGTTGATGAAAATGGAAACATTGTAGATGGAGATCATATAATGATATTAAGTGCTATACACTTAAAAAATAAAGGGAAATTAGCACAAGATACATTAGTTGTTACAGTTATGAGTAATATAGGACTTACTATAGCTGCAAAAGAACACGGCATAAATCTAGCTACTACTGCAGTAGGAGATAGATATGTACTAGAAGAAATGAAAAACAGTGGATTTAATCTTGGTGGAGAGCAATCAGGTCATATGATATTCTTAGATTATAATACAACTGGAGACGGAGTTTTAAGTTCTTTAGTATTAGCTCAAATAGTATTAGAAGAAGGTAAAAACTTATCAGATCTTGCAGCTGTAATGACTCAATACCCACAAGTATTAGTTAATGCTAGAATAAAGAATGAAAATAAGAATAGATATATGGAATATCCAGAAATAAAATCTGAGATAGAAAGAATAGAAAAATTACTAGATGGATGTGGAAGAGTCTTAATAAGACCATCAGGAACAGAGCCATTAGTAAGAGTTATGTTAGAAGGTAAAGAGGAAGGTCAAATAAAAGAATTAGCAACAAACTTAGCTAATCTTATACAAGAAAAATTATCATAGTTTTTGAGATGGGCACAAAATGAAACTTGTGTTCATCAATAAGCGCCAGAACTTGGTTACTAACGACAACGAGTTGATTTAATAATAAACTGAGTTGACGAGGTCAGAGTTTATCGAATTGTCGGCGGATGCTCTGCGGTGAATTCACCATCGTAAGAACTTTCTTAAAATATAGAAGTAATTCTATACACAAAGGGAAGCTTAAGTGAATAATATATGACCTAACTCTAAAAATATAAATAATAATATTTTTAGGAGGAATTAAATATGTGTGGAATAGTTGGATATTTAGGACACAGACAAGCAACAGAAGTTTTAGTAGAAGGACTTTCTAAATTAGAGTACAGAGGRTATGATTCTGCAGGAGTTGCAGTTAATACTGGAAATGAATTAGAAATAAGAAAATTTAAAGGAAGATTAGCAATACTTGCTGAAGATTTAGAAAAATCTCCAATATTAGGTGGATTAGGAATAGGACATACTAGATGGGCAACTCATGGTGAACCATCAGATGTAAACTCTCATCCTCACTTCAATATGGATAGAACAATAGCTGTTGTACACAACGGTATAATAGAAAATTATATGGAATTAAAAGAAGAGTTACAAGCAGAAGGTGTAGTATTCTTATCTCAAACAGATACAGAAGTTGTAGCTCATTTAGTTGATAAATATTATGAAGGTAATTTATTAGATGCTGTTTATAAAGCAACTGAAAGATTAAGAGGAGCATATGCTTTAGGAGTTATATGTAAAGATAACAATAATGAATTAGTTGCGGTTAGAAAAGATAGTCCATTAGTTGTAGGACTTGGAGAAGGTGAAAACTTCATAGCATCAGATATACCTGCTATATTAAAATATACAAGAAATGTATACTTCTTAGAAAATGGTGAATTTGTTCATATAGTTGGAGATAAATTATCTATTTTAGATGAAAATAGAAATGTTGTTGAAAAAGAAGTTACAGAAATAACTTGGGACGTAGAAGCTGCATCTAAGGGTGGATACGAGCACTTTATGTTAAAAGAAATATATGAGCAACCAAATGGTGTTAAAGAAACATTAATAAGAAGATTAAATAATAATGGAGAAATCCAATTAGACGATATAAAAATGACTAAGGAAGACTTAGATAAGATAAATAAGGTTTATATAGTTGCATGTGGTACTGCATATCATGCAGGTCTTGTTGGTAAATTTGCTATAGAAAAATTTGCAAAAATACCAGTAATAACAGATATAGCATCTGAATTTAGATATGGAGATCCATTTGTTGACGAAAATACTTTATTAATATTAGTAAGTCAATCAGGTGAAACAGCAGATACTTTAGCATCTTTAAGATATGCTAAGGAAAGAGGAGCTAGAATATTATCAGTAACTAACGTTGTAGGTTCATCTATAGCTAGAGAATCAGATGATGTATTCTACACTTGGGCAGGACCTGAAATATCTGTTGCATCAACTAAAGCTTATACAACTCAATTAGTATCATTCTACATGATAGCATTAGATTTTGCTATAAAGAAAGGTACTATAACTAGAGAATTCTACAATGAAATGATAGAGAAATTAAAAGAAATGCCTGAAAAGGTATCAAAAGCTTTAGAACAAGAAGAATATATAAAAGATGATGTTGCAAAAACATTAAAAGATGCAAGCAGTGCTTTCTACTTAGGTAGAGGTTTAGATTACAACTTAGCTATGGAAGGTGCTTTAAAGATAAAAGAAATATCTTATATACATGCAGAAGCATTTGCTGCTGGTGAGTTAAAGCATGGTACAATAGCATTAATAGAAAAAGGAACTCCAGTAATAGCTATAGCAACTCAAGAAGAATTATTCGAAAAAATGGTATCTAACATGGAAGAAGTTAGAGCTAGAGGTGCTTATGTAATAGCTATAGCACAAGAAAAGAATACAGAAGTTGAAAAAGCTGCTGATAAGGTAATATATATACCTGATGTAGATGATATAGTATCTAGTATATTAACAGTTTTACCACTTCAATTATTATCTTACTATGTTGCAGTTGAAAGAGGTTGTGACGTAGATAAGCCAAGAAACTTAGCTAAATCAGTAACAGTTGAATAGAGATAAAAATAGGCTATAAAAGTATATCCTCCTTAAGATTGTCAATAATTTAAGTATAACATGATAATTTTGAGGGGGATTTTTAAATGAAAACAATTAAGATTATAGCGAGTTTTTTTATATTAATGTTAATAGGCATGTTTATTTCATATGGGGATAATGATAATAGTGAATATAATAAACTTTTAGACACATTTAATGACACACAAGCACAATTTAAATTTTATAACATTAAGGCTAATGGATTAATAGATTATGATATAACAAAGAATGAAATTAAAGATATATGCATAGATATAATTAATGACCTTGGTTTAGAAGAAAGTAATATAAAATGGGAAGAAAAATGGAATAGTCAAGAAAAGCAAATATATATTGAATCTAAAACACAAGAAAAAAGTATTTCTATAATAGGAATTAAAAAAAATAGTAGTGAATCCTATATAATTATTGACATATTGGAAAATAAGGTATATAAAAATATAGTGGATATTTATACAATTCTTGAAAAATCATTATATAAATACTCAAATGTTGTTGATATAAGTACATGTATATCAGGGGAGTTTTACAAAAAATTACAATTTGATAAATATAATGATATTTTAGAAAAAATATTATATAATATGAATGCTGAAGAAATAGATAGAATTGAAAATGACAATATGATATCTGTTACAGCATACAGTGAATTTTTAGACGAAAATGATTTAGAATACTTAGCAAGCAAGATAAATTTAAATATAGGAATTAGGTATAGCGAAGATGAAGATAAAACATTAATTTATATAGCTACACCTATTATAAAATTAGATTATTGACAATGAGGAGAGAGAGTGAGATGCCTAAAATATTAGTTAAGAAAAGTAATCCTCTTAGAGGAATCGTTAAAATAGATGGAGCAAAAAATGCAGTATTACCTATAATAGCTGCAACATTATTAGCAAAGGGGAAATCGACATTAAGAGGGGTTCCAAATTTAAAAGATGTACATGTTATATCAGACCTATTAAGACATTTAGGAGCAGAAGTAGAATATAGTGATAATACTTTAATAGTAGATGCTACTAATATAACAACATGTGAAGCACCATATGAACTTGTAAGAAAGATGAGAGCATCATTCTTAGTAATGGGACCATTACTTGCAAGATTTAACCATACTAAAATATCTATGCCAGGGGGATGTGCTATAGGAACAAGACCTATAGACTTACACTTAAAAGGATTTAAGCATTTAGGTGCTAAAGTTGATATGGATCATGGATTTGTAGAAGCTACAGCTGAAAAGTTAGTAGGTAGCAAATTATACCTAGATTTCCCATCAGTTGGGGCAACTGAAAATATAATGATGGCAGCTGCACTTGCAGAAGGTACAACTATAATAGAAAATGCAGCAGAAGAGCCTGAGATAGTAGATTTAGCAAACTTCTTAAATGAAATGGGTGCTAATGTAAAAGGTGCAGGAACAAACACTATAAAAATAAAAGGTGTAAAAGAATTAATAGGAACAGAACATAACGTAATACCTGATAGAATAGAAGCAGCAACTTATATGGTAGCAGCAGCTATGACTAAAGGAGATATAACTATAGAAAATGTAATGATGGAACATTTAAAACCTGTAACAGCTAAATTAATAGAAGCAGGTTGTGAAATAATAGAAATGGATAATGCAGTTAGAGTAATAGGACCAGAAGTTTTAAAACCTATAGATATAAAAACTCTACCACATCCAGGATTCCCAACAGATGTTCAAGCTCAATTTATGGCTATGCTTACTGTTGCAAATGGAAGTGGAACAGTAATAGAAACAGTATTTGAAAATAGATTCATGCATGCTGCGGAGTTTAATAGAATGGGTGCAGATATAAAAATCGAAGGAAGAAGTGCAATAGTTAAGGGTGTTAAGCAGTTACATGGTGCTAAAGTAAATGCTACAGATTTAAGAGCAGGTGCGGCACTTATATTATGTGGTTTAATAGCAGAAGGTGAAACTCAAATAGGTGAAATATACCACATACAAAGAGGATATGTAGATATAGATAAGAAAATAACTGCATTAGGTGGAAATATAGAAATAGTAGAAGACTAATAAATAAAAAATTTATAGTAATAAAATAATAAGGGTTATTCATATACTTTAAGGGACAAGTAATCTAAGGAGGAAAAGTATATGAATAACCCTTTAGGAATTTTAGCGGGAATATTAGTATGTTCTGCAACACTACCAGTGTTTCTGAGCACAGTATCTTATAATAATATAGAAATAAATGAGCCTCAAAAGCAGGAACAGTCAGTAGATAAAGAATATATAAATTATGAGAGCGTAGATAAAACTTCACCTAAAATTAATATATATAATCATAAAACTGGAAAAACACAAAAAATGAATATGGAAGAATATTTATATGGAGTACTTTCAGGGGAAATGCCTTCAGATTTTGATATAGAGGCATTAAAGGCACAGGCTGTAGCAGCTAGAACTTATGTTATGTATAATCAGGAAAATGGATCATCTAAACATAAAGGTTCAGCTGTATGTACTGATTATACTCATTGCCAAGAATATAAAAGTGAAGAAGAATTAAAGAAATTAAAAGGAGAAGATTGGATAAAAAATTCTTATCCTAAAATAAAACAAGCAATAAATGAAACAAAAGGACATATCATAACATATGATGGTAATCCTATTTTGCCATTATACTTTTCAACATCATCTGGAAAAACTGAAAATAGCGAAGAAGTATTTTCATCAGAATATCCTTATTTAAGATCTGTAGATAGCCCATATGACAAATATGCTCCCAAGTATGCATCTACTTTAAAAATAACTAATAAAGATTTTGTATCTAAATTAAAGAGTACCTATAGTGATATAAATATAGATGAAAATAATATTAGTTCTCAGATTAAAATAGTAAGCAGAAGTGACGGTGGAGCGGTAAATAAAATAAAATTAGGAAATAAAGAACTTACAGGAAGAGATATAAGAAATATATTAAATCTTAACTCAGCTAATTTTGAAATTAAATTTGATGATAATACTTTAGATTTTATTGTAAAAGGCTATGGACATGGAGTAGGAATGAGTCAATGGGGCGCAGAAGGTATGGCACAGGAGGGGTATAAATATTATGAAATACTATCTCATTACTATAAAGATACAAAGATAAAAGATATATACTAAAAATATTTAAAATATATTGTAAATAAATGGATAAATTGTATAGAAATATAAAATAAAGCCAACAATACAGTTAGATAATATATTTGGAGGTGCTGTATGAAGAAAAAACTATTAGAAAAAGATGGTTTTTACTTGGCTTTATTTGTATGTATATGTTTAATAGCTATTGGTGGGGTTTGGTTTACAAAAAATAATGTAGAAGAGTTGACTTCAAATGATTTATTTGTAAATAAAACTAATGAAAATAGTAAAAATGAAGAAGATGAAATACATTTAATAGAAAATGAAAAACAAGAGGATGATTCTATACCTACATCTACTGAGTCAAAAGAAAATTTAGAGAAGGCAAAAGAAAAACAAGAAAGCGAAGTTTCAAAATTAAGTTTTTTAGGAGAAAAAGTTGTTAGAGAATATTCTGAAAAACAACCAAGCTATTCAAAAACATTAGACGTATGGGAAATACATAAAGGTTTAGATATAAGTGCAGATAGTGGATATGAGGTAAAATCATTATTAGATGGAAAAGTAGTTAATGTATTTAAAGATGATAAACATGGAATATCGGTAAAAGTAGAAAGCTCTAATAATGTAGTTGTTGTATATTCTAACTTAGATGAAAAAACTAATGTTAAAAAAGGACAAGAAGTTACAGAAGGTCAAGTGCTAGGTACAATTGGAAATACTACATCAGTTGAAAGTGAAGATGGAAATCATGTGCATGTAGAAGCATTTAAAGGTGATGAATATATAGACCCTATGACACTTATTAAATAAATTATATTACAAATTATGCATTCACTAATAAAAGATATAACAGACTTTAATCAAAAATGATTTAGTCTGTTATATTTTTGCATTAATTCACATATATATCATTAAGGTTAGTATGTGAGGAGGGAATGTAGTGAGATCTCATATAGAGGAACGAGCAATCGTTGTGGCAAAATATATATTAGAAAAGAATACTACAGTAAGACAAACCGCTAAAACATTTGGTGTGAGTAAAAGTACTATTCACAAAGATGTTACCGAACGATTAGAAGAAATAAACCCTACTCTTGCAAAAGAGGTTAAGATGGTTTTAGAAAAAAATAAATCTGAAAGACATATCAGAGGTGGAATGGCAACAAAACTTAAATATGAAAAAGAAACAAAAAAAGATGTAGGGTAATACCTACATCTTTTTCTTGACTTAAATAAGTTTTTTGTATATTTTGTATAATAGGGTTTATAATGAATCGATTAAAATAAAAAGGAGTTGAAGTAATGTCTAGAGCAGATATAGGTATAGATTTAGGTACGGCAAATGTACTTGTATATGTTAAAGGTAAAGGTATTGTTTTAGAAGAGCCTTCTGTTGTAGCTATAGATAAGAAAGCTAAGGCTGTATTAGCAGTTGGAGAAGAAGCTAGAAGGATGATAGGTAGAACACCAGGCAATATAGTTGCAATAAGACCATTAAGAGATGGTGTTATATCTGACTATGATGTAACTGAAAAAATGTTAAAGTACTTTATAGAAAAAGTAGTAGATAAAAAGGGATTTAATAGATTCTTCATGCCTAGAATAATGGTTTGTGTTCCTACAGGTGTAACGGAAGTTGAAAAAAGAGCAGTAGAAGAAGCTACAAGACAAGCAGGTGCAAGAGAAGTGTACATAATAGAAGAGCCTATAGCAGCTGCAATAGGGGCCGGAATAGATATAGCTCAACCTAATGGAAATATGGTAATTGATATAGGAGGAGGTACAGCTGATATAGCTGTAATATCTCTAGGTGGAGCAGTAGTAAGTGAATCAATAAAAATGGGTGGAGATAAATTTGATGAAGCTATAGTAAGGTATATTAAAAAACAACATAACCTTCTAATAGGTGAAAGAACTGCTGAAAAGATAAAAATAGAAATAGGATGTGCATATAAAATAGAAGAAGAGAAATCTATGAAAGTAACAGGTAGAAATTTAATAACTGGATTACCTCATTCTATAACTGTACATTCTTCAGAGGTATTAGATGCTTTAGAGGAATGTGTTGAACAAATTGTAGTTACAACACATATAGTTCTAGAGAAAACACCTCCAGAGTTAGCAGCAGATATAAGTGATAAAGGAATAATAATGACTGGTGGAGGAGCATTATTATATGGATTAGGTAAGAGAATAGAAGAAAGAACAGGAATAAAGGTAATAGTTGCAGATGAGCCATTATCTTGTGTTGCAAAAGGAACAGGAAAAGCACTTGGCTCAATAGATTTATTAAAGTCAGGTGGAATTTTTAATAAATAGATATCTAAAACATAAAAAATCCTACTTTAAAATTATCTAAACTAAAGTAGGATTTTTTATGTTTTATTCATGTTGAAAGTAAAAGTGATAGAGATATAATTTCAGCTAATTCTAATATAAAACTAAGTCTAACATTATTAAATGAAAATCTATTATTTTCATCTATTTTATCTACTATACCTACTATTGAATAGTGTCCGATTTGAGGTAATTTCTTACCAACACCTTTTCCTGGTAAGATAGGTCCTTCTCTTATTTGTATATTACCTATACTGCTTTTTGAGCCTAAACAAGCATCTATAGCTAGAAAGTTACCTTTAGGATGGAATTTTTTTATATGTTCAATAGATTCATAAATATTTAAAGCATGGATAGGGTTATCTAATGTACCGTAGACAGGGTATTTAAAATCACTATTTTTAAGCATTGTGCCAACTAAAGGGCCAAGGGCATCACCTATAGCCCTATCTGTTCCTATACAGACTACAACTGTGTTTTCATCAATTATATCTTTAATAATTGAACTTAGAACCTGTACTACACTTTCTTTTTTATAATTTATTTTGGCTAAATACATAGGAACCCCCTTTCCAAAAAAATATATGAAAAATTTATAAAAAAAATGCCTATATCAAAAGCTTAATGCAGTAAATTTAAGGTTTTGTTTAGACAAAATTAATTTATAATAGATACAAAATAGGTAATTTATAAATTATAAAACCTATATATACCATATAAAGATAATTACAATAGTCTATTGACATAATAATAAAAAAATAGTAATATAAGTATATATTAAATAAAAAATGAATATTTCTTGATTACCTTATCAAGAGAGGCGGAGGGACAGGCCCTGTGAAGCCCAGCAACCACCCATTAGGGAAAAGGTGCTAAATCCTACAAGATTATATATCTTGAAAGATGAGGTTAGTTAATTAATGTATTTATATATACGAAAATTAACCTCTTCTTAATAAGAAGAGGTTTTTTTATTTTAAATACGTATAAAACTAACTACCTTGTAATAATAATAAGAATGTACATTAAATTTTAGGAGGATGGATTATGGCAAGACATTTATTTACATCAGAATCAGTGACAGAAGGGCATCCAGATAAAATATGTGACCAAATATCAGATTCAATATTAGATGCATTATTAGAAAATGACCCACATGCTAGAGTTGCATGTGAAACAACTGTTACAACAGGTTTAGTACTAGTAGCAGGAGAGATAAGTACTAATACTTATGTTGATATACCTAAGTTAGTAAGAAAGACAGTAAAAGAAATAGGATATGATAGAGCTAAGTATGGATTTGATGGAGAGACTTGTGCAGTTATAACAGCTATAGATGAGCAATCAGGAGATATAGCTATGGGTGTTGATGAAGCCTTAGAAAATAAACAAGGTGAAGTAACTGAAGATGAAATAGAAAAAGTAGGAGCTGGAGACCAAGGTATAATGTTTGGTTTTGCTTGTAACGAAACAGAAGAATTAATGCCTCTTCCAATATCGTTAGCTCATAAGTTATCTAGAAGATTAACAGAAGTTAGAAAGAATGGAACTTTAGAATACTTAAGACCAGATGGAAAAACTCAAGTAACTGTTGAATATGATGGTTCTAAAGTAGTAAGAGTACATACTATACTTATATCAACTCAACACGGAGAAGAAGTTGATAATGAAACAATAAGAAGAGATTTAATAGAGCATGTAATAAAAGCAGTTATACCTGCAGAGTTACTTGATGAAGAAACTATAATATATATAAACCCAACAGGAAGATTCGTTATAGGAGGACCTCAAGGAGATACAGGCCTTACAGGAAGAAAAATAATAATAGATACTTACGGAGGATACTCTAGACACGGTGGAGGAGCATTCTCAGGAAAAGACCCTACAAAGGTTGATAGATCAGCTGCTTATGCTGCAAGATATGTTGCTAAAAATATAGTTGCTGCAGGACTTGCAGATAAGTGTGAAATAGAGTTAGCTTATGCTATAGGTGTTGCTAGACCATTATCAATATTTATAGATACTTTTGGAACAGGAAAAGTTTCAGAAGAAAAGTTAGTTGAATTAGTTAATAAGCACTTTGACTTAAGACCAGGTGCAATAATAAGAGACTTAGACTTAAGAAAACCAATATACAAGCAAGTAGCTGCTTATGGACACTTTGGAAGAAATGACTTAGACTTACCATGGGAAAGAACTGATAAAGCAGATACATTAAGAAAAGAAGCATTAGGAGAATAATTTAAATAAAACCTAATAAAAAATCACCCCTTAAAGTAAATTTATTTTAAGGGGTGATTTTATTTATTATAAAAGGTATAATAATTACAACTTAAGACGAGTATAGAAATAGTAATTATTGTAGGAGAGCAAATATGGAAAGAATAGAAGGAATGGTAAGTGATATAGTATTTAAAAATGATGATAACGGATATACTATTGCTCACTTAGCTAATTCAGATAATGAAATTGTTATAGTAGGGTGTATGCCAACCTTATCGGTAGGAGAAAGTATTGAAGTAGAAGGTAAATGGGTAAATCATAAAACTTATGGAACTCAGTTTGAAGTAGAAAAATTTATGCCAGTAACTCCATCATCTCTAGAAGGTATATATGTGTATCTATCATCGGGAATGATACATGGTATAGGAGAAAAGATGGCAAAAAGAATAGTAGATAAATTTGGTGTAGATACTTTAAATATTATACAAAATGCTCCAGAAAGATTAAAAGAAGTAGAGGGGATAGGAAGTAAAAAGATAGAGCAAATAGTAAAAAGCTATGAAGAAAATAGGGAGCTTAGAAATATTATAATTGAGTTATCACCATATGGAATTACGCCAAATTACTGTATGAGAATATATAAAAAATATAAAAATAATGCAATTAAAATAATAAATGAAAATCCTTATAAGCTAGCAGAAGACATAAGGGGAATTGGATTTAAAATAGCTGATAATATAGCTAATAAAATAGGTATTGAAAAGGACTCTAGAGATAGAGTTTCACAAGGGATTTTATATACATTAAATCAGTCATTAAGTAGTGGTCATACATATCTACCAAAGAATATTCTTTTACAAGAAGCGTCAAAGTTACTAGAAGTTAAATCTCCAATAATAGAAGAATGTATAATTTCATTAGCATACGATCAAAAGGTACATATAGAAAAGGTTAATGGAAATCAGTTAATTTATTTAATACCATATTATTTATCTGAAAATGGTGTTTGTAAACAAATAATAAAATTATCACAAGCTGAGTTTGAAAATTTAAATATAAATATAGATGAAGAAATTGAATTTGTAGAAAATGAAGAAAATATAAAGTTAGCACAAAATCAAGTTCTTGCAGTTAAAGAAGCTATAGAAAATGGAGTTGTTATAGTAACTGGTGGCCCAGGTACAGGAAAAACTACAACTATAAATACAATAATAAAAATATTTGAGAATAATAAAAAGGAAGTTGTTTTAGCAGCACCAACTGGAAGAGCAGCAAAAAGGATGAGCGAAACATCAGGACGTGATGCAAAAACTATACATAGATTACTAGAAATGGGATATGCAACAGATAGTGAAGATCTTCAATTTATGAAAAATGAAGAAGAGCCTATAAATGCAGATGTAATAATAATAGATGAAGTATCTATGGTTGATATTATGCTTATGTACAGCTTACTTAGAGCTATAAAGCCAGGAACAAGAGTTATATTAGTTGGAGATAGTGATCAGTTACCATCTGTAGGTGCGGGAAATGTATTAAAGGATATGATAGATTCTAATATAATAAATGTAGTCAGACTAAATGAGATATTTAGGCAAGCTAGAGAAAGTATGATAGTAGTAAATGCCCATAAAATAAATAAAGGAGAACCATTATTTCTAAATAGCAAAGGGAAAGACTTTTTCTTTTTAAGAAAAGGGACTAATGAAGAGGTTATACAAGAGATAGTAGGTCTAGTTAGCGAAAGGTTACCAAAATTCTATAATCTAGATAAATTAAAGGATATACAAATATTATCGTCTATGAGAAAGGGAGATTTAGGGGTAATCAATTTAAATAATGAGCTTCAAAAATACCTAAATCCACCTCAAAAATATAAAGTAGAGGAGAACTTCCAAAAGCGTATATTTAGGGTTGGAGATAAAGTTATGCAAATTAAGAATAATTATACTAAGAAATGGGAAAATGAAGACAAAAGTGAAAGTGGAGAAGGAATATATAATGGAGATATAGGATACATTTATCACATAGATAAAGAAAATAAGAAAATTTATGTATTATTTGATCAAGTAAAAATAGTATCTTATGGGTATGATGAATTAGATGAACTAGATCATAGTTTTTGTACTACAATACATAAAAGCCAAGGTAGTGAGTTTCCAGTTGTAGTAATCCCTATAACATGGGCACCACCAATGTTACTTAGCAGAAATTTATTATATACAGCAGTAACAAGAGCTAAAAAATTAGTTGTATTAGTTGGAGATGTAAAATATTTAGAATACATGATAAAGAACAATAGAACGAATGACAGGTATTCTAATTTATCATATAAATTAAATAAATTTAGAGAAGAAGGATTATTGATAAAATAAAAATGATAAAAAATAATTTTTTTAATATATTTATTAATGCTATAAATATACTTTTAGAGTTTTTGTACCCAGACAATATAAATTGTATATTATGTGATAATCCAATAAATAAAACTAACACATATTCTATGTGTAAGGAGTGTTTTACTAATATAAGTTTTATATTAGATGGGTGCGTAAAGTGTGGAAAACCTATAATTAATTACTCTTTAGAAGATCAAAATATAGAAGGGTGTAATTATTGTTTAAATAAAGGATTTTATTTTGATAAAGTTATATCCTGTATAGAATATACACAACTTAGCAAAAAAATAGTATTTGGATTAAAGTATAATAACAAAACTTATATGAGTAAATATATAGCACAAATAATGAAAGAAAAATTAGAGTTAGAAGATATCAAATTTGATTATATACTGTTTGTTCCATTGCACAAAAAAAGAATGAGAAAAAGAGGATTTAACCAAGCAGAAAAGATAGCTAGAAATTTAAGTGACCTAGTAAATGTACCCATAATAGATAAAATTGATAGAAAATATAATACAAGGAGACTATACATACTTAATAAAGAAGAGCGGAAAAAAGAATTGAAAAATGCATTTATCTTAAAAGAAGTCAAAGAGAATTTGAAAAATAAAAATATATTACTTGTAGATGATATATTTACAACAGGTTCAACTGTAAATGAAATATCAAAACTTATAAGAGTTGAAGGTGTAAATAAAATATTTATAATGACTTTCTTAACAAGAGTCTAATCAATTTCAACAATGAAATAATTTTCTATTGACATATTTACTTTAAAATTATAAAATAGATAAGTAATATTTAGGTCTGTGGTTGAAAGTCCAAGCCAGTCGCAGGCAAAGGGATCCACGTAAGTCAACACTAAAAATTGGGTTGATGATCATGGTGCGGCTTAGAAGTAAGACCTACCGGTATTAAAATCGAGAGAGCTAGTAGTGCGGCAAACCCAAGCGAACCCTCCAGTAGGCGAGTGTGGGGTCAAAAACCAGGTCAGCTAAATATTCAAAAGTACCTTTTATGGGTGCTTTTTTTTTACAAAAATTTTGATTATATATTATAAAGTTTTACTAATAAATTAATTATAGAARTAATAAAAGTATTTTGAAGCAAGGAACTCACCTGAAATAAAAGTAAAATGTATCATTCACGACATGAGTGGAGTTTTAATATTAAATTTTGACATAAATACACAAATTAATAACAATTTAAGTTGAAATTTGTGGATATATATAATGTTAAAAACAGCTAAAAATGCACAAAAACAAGACTTATTAACATTTTTATCCACATTATCAACAGATAGATTAGTGAATAATCCACATACTTAATAGATATTATTAATAAATCTTCATTTAATTGAATAGATTAGGTAATAAAAGCTAACAATAAAATAAAAGGTTTTATAACAGATATATAGAATATAAAAATAAAGTATGAATTTTATACTGATATAACTGAAGGGAGATGTTCTTATGAATATAATAATGTCTGGAAAACAAATGGATTTAACGGATGGAATAAAACATGCCATAGAAGAGAAATTAGGAAGATTGGATTTCTACCTTCATCCAGAAACGGATGTAAAGGTTACAGTAAGTGCTAAAAAAGCAAGACAAAAAGTAGAAGTTACAATATTCCCTATAAATGGACCGATAATAAGAGCAGAAGATATAGAAGAAAATTTATATGCAGCAATAGATATTGTGTATGATAAATTAAATATACAGTTAAGAAAATATAAAAAGAGACTACAAGATAGACATAAATTAAATGAAAGCATAAGATTTGATGCGATAGAGGATATAGAAGAAACTGATCAATCTTCAAGTGAAGATAATTTAGATATAGTAATAGAAAGAACTAAAAAATTTGGTGTAAAACCAATGAGTCCAGAAGAAGCTGTTTTACAAATGGATTTATTAGAACATGATTTTTATATGTTTAGGAATGCAGAATCAGATGGTATATCTATAGTATATAGACGTAAAAATGGTGGATATGGACTAATAGAATCTGAATAAGGTAGTATGTATACATAAAAAAGCTATTGATAAATCTAATTGTCGATAGCTTTTTTTGAGTAAATAATATTATAGAGAGTTTTTTTATGGTAAAATATATAGATATTATAGAAATGTGCGAGGAGAGATTTTAAACATGGGTTTTTTAGATAATTTATTTAACATGGCAGATAAAAAAGAGCTAAAAAAATTCAACAAAATAGTTGATAGTATAGATTCACTAGAACCAAAATTTGAATCTATGTCAGATAAAGAGCTTAAAAATATGACAAATATATTTAAGGAAAGATTAGATAAGGGAGAAACATTAGATGATATACTACCAGAGGCATTTGCAGTTGTAAGGGAAGCTTCTAAAAGAGTATTAGGAATGAGACACTATAGAGTTCAGCTTATAGGTGGAATAGTTCTTCATCAAGGGAGAATAGCTGAAATGAAAACTGGTGAAGGTAAAACATTAGTAGGAACAGCTCCAGTTTACTTAAATGCTCTTACAGGCAAGGGTGTACATGTTGTTACGGTAAATGATTACTTAGCAAAGCGTGATAAAGAGCAAATGGGAAAAGTATATGAGTTTCTAGGAATGACTGTTGGGGTAATCGTTCATGGACAAGACCCACAAACAAGACGCCAACAATATCAATGTGACATAACTTATGGTACAAATAATGAATACGGATTTGATTACTTAAAAGATAATATGGTAATTCATAAAGAACAAATGGTTCAAAGAGAATTAAACTATGCAATAGTGGATGAGGTAGACTCAATACTTGTTGATGAAGCGAGAACTCCACTTATAATATCTGGACCTGGAGATAAATCTACTCATTTATATTCAGATGCTAACACATTCATATTAACATTAAAACCAGATAACTATGAAATAGATGAAAAACAAAAGTCGGTTGCTTTAACTGAATCAGGTATACAAAAAGCAGAAGTTTATTTTAATGTTGAAAATATAACTGATATAGCTCATATGGAATTATACCATCACATAAATCAAGCATTAAAGGCTCATACAAATATGAAGAGAGACGTTGATTATGTAGTTAAAGATGGTGAAATAATAATTGTTGATGAGTTTACAGGAAGACTTATGTTTGGTAGAAGATACTCAGAAGGATTACATCAAGCGATAGAAGCTAAAGAAGGATTAAGAATACAAAGAGAATCTAAAACTTTAGCTACTGTAACATTCCAAAACTATTTTAGAATGTACAATAAGCTTTCAGGTATGACAGGTACTGCTAAAACTGAAGAAGAAGAATTTAAAGCTATATATAAAATGGACGTAGTTCAAATTCCAACAAACAAGCCAGTACAAAGACAAGATTTATCAGATGCCGTTTACAAAAACGTAGTTGGTAAATTTAATGCAGTTGTTGAAGATATAATAGAAAGACATAAAAATAAACAACCTATACTTGTAGGTACTGTATCGATAGAAAACTCTGAATTAATATCTCAATTATTAAAGAGAAGAGGAGTTAAACACGAAGTATTAAATGCTAAATACCATGATAAAGAAGCTGAAATAATAGCTCAAGCTGGTAGATTAGGTGCAGTAACTATAGCAACTAATATGGCTGGTCGTGGTACAGATATAGTACTAGGTGGTAACCCAACATTCTTAACTAAAAAAGAGATGAAAAAGTTAGGATATGATGAAAGCATAATAAATAAAGTGGATGCTTCTTTAGAAGGTATAGATAGAGAAGGTAATGAAGAATTATTCTCTGCTAGAGAAAAATATGAAGAGTTATACCAAAAATATAAAGAAGAAACAAAAGCTGAGCAAGAAGAAGTTATGAAGGCTGGAGGTCTTGCTATAATAGGTACAGAAAGACATGAATCTAGAAGAATTGATAACCAGTTAAGAGGACGTGCTGGTCGTCAGGGAGACCCAGGTAGCTCAAGATTCTATATATCTTTAGAAGATGATCTTATGAGATTATTCGGAAGTGAAAGAATATCTGGAGTAGTAGAAAAAATAGGTCTTGAAGAAGATATGCCTATAGAGCATAAGATGCTAACAAAATCTATAGAAAGTGCTCAGAAGAAAGTAGAAGGTAGAAACTTTGGAATAAGAAAGCACGTACTTCAATATGATGATGTTATGAACAAGCAAAGAGAAATAATATATACAGAAAGAAGACGTGTTCTTGAAGGTGAAAACTTACAAGAGCAAATCCAAAATATGATTCATTCTTTAATAGAAGAAGGTGTTATATCATATTCTCAAGAAAATGGATTTGATTCTGAAAGATTTGTAGAATATATGTATAACTTATTTATGCCAAGAGGAAGCATAGAAGTTTCAGACATAGAAAATCTAAAAATAGAAGAAGTTATAGAAAAAGTTTATGATATAGCTATGAAGATATACAATGGAAAAGAAGAAAGAATAGGATCTGAAAGAATGAGAGAAGTAGAAAGAGTTATACTTCTTCAATCAGTTGATAACCATTGGATAGATCATATAGATGCTATGGACCAATTACGACAAGGTATAGGTCTTCGTGCAATAGGTCAACAAGACCCTGTAATAGCATATACAGATGAAGGATTTAATATGTTCAATGAAATGAACAGTCATATAAAAGAAGATACTATAAAATACTTATTCAACATAACTATAGAAGAGCCAGTTGAAAGAAAGCAAGTTATAGATGTTGACCACTTATCATCTAATGTAGATGAAGATTCTGATAACAAAACTGTTAAAAAAGAAGATGCTATAGGAAGAAATGATGATTGTCCATGTGGAAGTGGTAAAAAGTATAAAAAATGTTGTGGAAGATAATTTTGGAGGACCAAAATGTTAAATATACAAGAGTATAGAAATAGTGTGGAGCAGATGGCTTCAAATATAGAAGAATTGAGGGATTCTCTTTGACATTGCTTCATTACTAATCAGAATTAAAGAAAATGAAGATAAAATGAATCATCAAGAGTTTTGGAATGATAATGAAGTAGCTCAAAAAGTTCTTCAAGAAAATAAAGGTTTCAAAGAAACAGTAGATGAATATAACAAATTAAAAGAATCACTAGAAGAGATAGAAGTATTAATTGAAATAGGTTTGGAAGAAAATGATGAATCTATAGAAAAAGAGATAGAACAATCTATATCAGACCTTGAAGAAAAAATTGATATGGTTACAATAAAAACTCTTTTAAGTGGAGACTATGACAAGAATAATGCAATATTATCTATAAATGCAGGAACAGGTGGACTTGATGCTCAAGATTGGGCTCAAATGCTACTTAGAATGTATATAAGATGGGCAGAAGCTAAAGGATATAAAGTTAAAACATTAGATTTACTTTCAGATCCAGCAGCAGGAATTAAAAGTGCTACACTTCATATAGAAGGGCTTAATGCTTATGGATATTTAAAAAGTGAAAAAGGAGTTCATCGTATAGTTAGGATATCTCCTTTTGACCCTTCTGGTAAAAGACATACATCTTTTGCATCTATAGATGTTATACCAGAGTTAGATGATAGTATAAGTATAGATATAAATCCAGCTGATTTAAAAATAGATACTTATAGAGCATCTGGAGCAGGAGGTCAGCATGTAAATACTACTGATTCAGCTGTAAGAATAACACATATTCCTACAGGAGTAGTTGTACAATGTCAAAATGAAAGATCTCAACATAAAAATAAGGATACTGCTATGAAAATGCTTATGGCAAAACTTATTGAATTAAAAGAACTTGAACAAAAAGAAAAAATTGAGGATATACAAGGAAAGTATGCTCAAATAACTTGGGGAAGTCAAATAAGATCATATGTATTCCAACCATATAAGCTTGTAAAAGACCATAGAACTAATGCTGAAATAGGAAATGTAGATAGTGTTATGGATGGAAACTTAGATTTATTTATAAATGAGTACTTAAAAATGAATAAGTCTAAAAAATAGTTAAAATAGGGGCTTGAGAATTTAATTCTCAAGCCTTATTTAAAAGTATAAAATTAAACAAAGGAAGAGTGGGTTTTATGAATATAAATGAAATTCTAAAAAAAGAATTTAATCTTAGAGATGAACAAATAAATAATACAATAAAGCTTATAGATGAAGGAAATACAATTCCGTTTATAGCTAGATATAGAAAAGAAATGACTGGGGAAATGAGTGATGTAACTTTAAGAGCATTCTTTGATAAACTAACCTATTTAAGGAATCTTCAAAGTAGAAAAGAAGATGTAATAAGAATAATTGAAGAACAAGGAAAGCTTACACCAGAAATAAAAATAAGTGTAGAAAAGGCTAATACACTTCAAGAGGTGGAGGATATATATGCCCCATATAAACAAAAGAAAAGAACAAGAGCAACTATAGCAAAAGAAAAAGGTCTAGAAGCATTAGCAATAGATTTATTAAATAAAAATATAGTAAATATAAATGAAGAAGCAACAAAATACATAAATGAAGAAAAAGAAGTAAATTCTTTAGAAGATGCAATTAAAGGAGCTAAAGATATAATAGCTGAAATAGTTTCTGATGATGCTAAAGTAAGAAAATATATAAGAGAGCTTGCATTAAGAGAAGGTATAATAGTAACTAAAAATTCAAATGAAGAAAAATCAGTTTACGATATGTACTATGATTATAGTGAATCAGTAAAAACTATAGCGCCACATAGAGTATTGGCAATAAACAGAGGAGAAAAAGAAGACTTCTTAAAAGTTAAGGTAGAAATCAATAATGAAAAAGTAATAAATTATATAATAAATGAATATGTAAATGATAAGAACTTTAAAAATAAAGAAGTAATAGTCAGTGCAATAGAAGATTCATATAAGAGGCTAATATTCCCATCAATAGAAAGAGAAATCAGAAATAATCTTACTGAAAATGCTCAAGAAAGAGCTATAAATGTATTTGGTAAAAATATAAAAAGTTTATTACTTCAAGCACCAGTAAAAGATAAGGTTGTTATGGGATTCGACCCTGCATTTAGAACTGGATGTAAGATAGCTGTTGTTGATAAAAATGGAAAATTATTAGATACTACTACTGTTTATCCAACAGAGCCTCAAAATAAAGTAGAAGAATCTAAAAAAGAGTTAAAATCATTAATTGAGAAATATAATATAGATATAATAGCAATAGGAAATGGTACAGCATCAAGAGAATCAGAAAAGTTTGTATCTGACATGATAAAAGAAATAGATAGAGAAGTTCAATACATAATAGTTAGTGAAGCAGGAGCATCAGTTTACTCTGCATCAGAACTTGCAAATGAAGAACATCCAGATATAAATGTATCTTTAAGAGGTGCTATATCTATAGCAAGAAGATTACAAGACCCATTAGCTGAACTTGTAAAGATAGATCCTAAGAGTATAGGAGTAGGTCAATATCAACATGACCTAAATCAAAAGAGACTAGAAGGTGTACTAGATGGAGTTGTAGAAGACTCTGTAAATAGTGTTGGAGTAGATTTAAACACAGCATCATACTCTTTATTAGAACACATAGCAGGTATAAGTAAAACTATAGCTAAAAACATAGTTGCTTATAGAGAAGAAAATGGAGATTTTACTTCAAGAGCTCAAATTAAGAAAGTAAAAAGACTTGGACCTCAAGCATTTACTCAATGTGCAGGGTTTATGAGAATTGAAGGTGCTAAAAATCCTTTAGATAATACTGGTGTACATCCAGAAAGCTATGATATATGTAAAAATATGTTAGATATGCTTGGCTACTCATTATCTGATGTTGAAAGTAAAAATATATTAGATATTGATTCTAAAGTTGAATCTATAGGTATAAAAGAATTAAGTAATAAACTTCAAGTAGGAGAAGTTACTTTAAAAGATATAATAGCTGAAATCAAAAAGCCTGGAAGAGACCCTAGGGAAGAAGGAATAAAACCCATACTTAGAACAGATGTATTAAAAATTGAAGATATTCAAGAAGGCATGATATTAAAAGGAACTGTAAGAAATGTGGTTGACTTTGGTGCCTTTGTAGATATTGGTATAAAAAATGATGGTTTAGTACATAAATCTGAAATGAGTAAGGGATATGTTAAAGATCCTATGACTGTTGTTACTGTTGGAGATATAGTTGATGTAAAAGTTATAGGAATTGATATGAATAAAAAGAGAGTAGCTTTATCTATGAAAATTTAGTTAGATAAGAGGAGATTAAGATGATATTTATAAAAAATGGAACAATAAATACAATTACCAATGGAATAATAAAAGGCGATATTTTAATAGAAAATAAAAAGATAAAAGCAATTGGAGAAAGTCTAGAAGTACCTCAAGATGCTAAAATAATAGATGCAGAAGGTAAGTTAGTTTTTCCAGGATTTATAGATGCACATACTCATTTAGGTTTATGGGAAGATGGTATGGGATTTGAAGGTGCTGATGGTAATGAAGAAACAGATCCTATAACACCACATCTTAATCCTATAGATGGTATAAATCCAATGGATAATACATTTAAAGAAGCTAGAGAAGGTGGAATTACATCAGTATGTACTACACCTGGTAGTGCAAATGTAATGGGTGGAGAATGTATAGCTATAAAGACATATGGGAAAAGAATAGATAAAATGGTTATAAAAAATCCTGTTGCATCAAAAATAGCATTTGGAGAAAATCCAAAATCTTGTTATGGTAGAGATGAAAAAATGCCACAAACAAGAATGGCAATAGCAGCACTTTTAAGAGAGCAATTAAAGAAAGCAGAAGAGTATTTAGAACAAATAGAATTATACATGGAACATGAAGAACATGATAAACCTGAATACGATATGAAAATGGAATGTTTATTACCTGTACTAAGAGGTGAAATACCATTTAAGGTTCATGCACATAGAGCAGATGATATATTTACTGCAATTAGAATAGCAAAAGAATTTGATATAAAGCTTACATTAGACCATTGTACGGAAGGTCATTTAATAGCTGATGAATTGGCGGAAGAAGGATATCCAGTTGTAGTTGGACCATCATTATCTGAAAGGTCTAAGATAGAATTAAGAAACTTAACTTTTGATACACCAGGAATACTTTCAAATGAAGGGTTACAAGTTTCATTAATGACAGACCATCCGGTAATTCCAGTACAATACCTACCTGTATGCGCGGGAATAGCTGTAAAATATGGTATGAAAAAAGAGAAAGCATTAGAAGCAATAACTATAAACCCAGCTAAGACTCTAGGAATAGAAAAGAGAGTAGGGTCTTTAGAGGTAGGAAAAGATGCAGATATAGTTATATGGGATAATGATCCTTTTGAATTACAAAGTAATGTTTTAATAACAATAATAGATGGTAAGATAGTATATGAAAGATAATAAATAATTAAAATATATTGAAAATTATGTAATTATT
>NZ_CP048741.1:2347780-2353170 GCF_018336475.1 Romboutsia sp. 13368 | reverse complement strand
TTAAAATATATTGAAAATTATGTAATTATTTATTAATATAGAATCATAAGGAAAAAATTAAAGATTCGAAAAATCTTCGGGGCAGGGTGAAATTCCCTACCGGCGGTATAGCCCGCGAGCTACTAATGTAGCATGATTTGGTGAAATTCCAAAGCCGACAGTAAAGTCTGGATGAGAGAAGAAAGTTAATTTTTTGAATAAATATTTATATACATTTTTATGTATATTATACAACTTGTACTCAAAAAATAAGCTCGAAGATAGATCTCTTCGGGCTTTTATTTTTCCCTAATAAATTAAAATTAGGAGGAGTATAAAAATGCAACAAGCTATGAAAAAAACTAAATTCTTAACAACATCAACACTAGTAAAGATATCTATATTATCAGCAATAGGATATATACTTATGTTTATATCAGTACCATTACCAATGCTATTTCCTGAGTTTTTAAAAATAGATATATCGGATTTAACAGCGTTATTAGGTGGAATATCACTAGGTCCTATGGTAGGAGTTAGTATAGCATTTCTTAAAAATTTACTTCAATTTATAACTGGAATGTCAACTACAGGAGGAGTAGGAGAAATTGCTAACTTCTTAATAGGAGGTTCATTTGTTTTTATAGTTTCATATATATATTCTAAAAAAAGAAATATATCAGGAGTTATTATAGGGCTTATAAGTGGAATCATAGTCATGACAATTGTAGGATGTATAGCAAACTATTTTATAATATTACCTTTCTATTCAACTATAGGATTTTCAATAGATGCAGTAGTATCTATGGGTTCTAAGATAAACCCAGCTATACATGATAAATTAACTTTTGTAATATGGATTATAGCACCATTTAATATATTAAAATCAGGAATAATGTCTTTATTAACATTACCAATGTATAAGAAAACAGAAAAGATTTTAAATAGAATTAGATAATAAAAAATAAAAATATAGACTATCAATTTTAAATTAATTGACATTGTCTTATATCATATTCTAACTATATCTATTTATTATTAAAGTAATTAGAAAATATAAAAAGCACTTACTTTCCGTTAGTAAGTGCTTTAGGGGGAATAAGGAATATTTTAATTTGGGGGAGTAAATATCCCTTGTATCTTAATTATGACCAGATATATATAATGATATACCTAAATTTAAAATATTTTTATAAAAAATTATAGTTAAGTTAGATTGAAACTTAACTATAAGATGAACATAAATTAGAAATACTTTATAATAATAAAATGTTATACTATAATAATATCTAGCTGATAATTATATTAAATAAGACTCGTAACTTANNAATATTTTAATTTGGGGGAGTAAATATCCCTTGTATCTTAATTATGACCAGATATATATAATGATATACCTAAATTTAAAATATTTTTATAAAAAATTATAGTTAAGTTAGATTGAAACTTAACAATAATATGAACATAAATTAGAAATACTTTATAATAATAAAATGTTATACTATAATAATATCTAGTTGATAATTATATTAAATAAGACTCGTAACTTAATGGAGATGAAAAACAATGGTTAAAATATATTTAGAAGATGAGAAAAAAACTCAAGAAATTGGATATAAATTAGGAAAGTTACTTACACCAGGTAGTGTAATATGTTTGATAGGAGACTTAGGTGCAGGAAAAACTACAATGACTCAAAGTCTTGCGAAGTCTTTAGAGGTAGATGATTATATAACAAGCCCTACTTTTACTATAGTTAATGAATACGAAGGAAAAATGCCTTTATATCATTTTGATGTATATAGAATAGGTAGTAGTGATGAAATGTATGATATAGGATATGAAGATTATATAAATGGAGAAGGAGTATGTATTATAGAATGGGCAAACTTAATAGAAGATATACTTCCTGATGAATATTTATATATAGAATTAAGATATAAAGATATGTCTAGAGAAATGATATTAAATCCAATAGGAAAGAAATACGAAAAAATAGTTGAGGAGCTGACAAAATAATGAAGGTTTTAGGGATAGATACATCTTCACTAGCTACAAGTATAGCTGTCATAGAAGATAATAAATTAATATGTGAATATACTGTAAATACTAAAAAAACACATTCTCAAAAGCTTATGCCTATGATAGAGAATATGTTAAATATGAGTGATATAAATATAAATGAAATGGATATGATAGCTGTATGTGAGGGTCCAGGGTCGTTTACTGGATTAAGAATTTCAATGGCAACTGCAAAAGCTATAGCACATGCAAATAAATTACCTGTAGTAGGTGTTAACTCAGTAGAATTATTAGCTGGTAATATGAATTTATGTGATAAGAAAATATGCTCTATATTAGACGCACAAAGAACTCAAGTTTATATGGGACAATATAAATTTGAAAATAATCAACTAGTTGAATTAAAAGGTGTAGATGTAGTTGAAATAGATGAACTTATAGAAGAATTAAAAAATACTAATGAAGAATGGATTATAGTTGGTGAAGCTGTATATAAATATGAAGATAAACTTAAAGATGTAAGTAATATAAACATACCAGCTCCTTCTCATAATGTAAGTAAGGCTAGTAGTTTATGTTCAATTGCAATTAATAAATATAAAAATAATATAGATGTTTATGATTGCTACAGTATAAATCCATTATATATAAGAAAATCTCAAGCCGAAGTTCAATATGATGAAAAAATGAAGAGGTTAAATGATGGAAAATAACATAGTAATAGAACAAATGACGTCTAAGGATATAGATGGGGTATATGAAGTAGAAAAGAACTGCTTTGAACATCACTGGTCTAAGGATTCATTCAAGAAAGAATTAAATAATGATGTTGCAAGATATCTAGTAGCTAAGATAGATGATAAAGTTGTTGGATACGTTGGAATATGGTTCGTGATGGATGAAGGTCATATAACGAATGTAGCAGTTCATAGTGACTATAGAGGAAAAAAAATCGGAGATAAATTAGTACAAGCTTTAGTAGAGCTTTGCAAAAACAATAATATAATATCAATGACTTTAGAAGTTAGAGTTTCTAATACAGTAGCACAAAATCTTTATAAGAAATATGGATTTAAGTTAGCTGGAATTAGAAAAGAATATTATAGTGACAACAAAGAAGATGCCATGATAATGTGGAACGATATAAAGGTGGTGTAAGTATGAAAGACATAATAACATTAGCTGTAGAAAGTAGTTGTGATGAAACATCTGTTGCAGTTTTAAAAAATGGTAGAGAAGTTTTATCGAATATAATAAATACCCAAGTTGATTTACATAAGAAATTTGGAGGTGTAGTACCAGAGGTTGCATCAAGAAAACATATTGAAAATATAGATATAGTATTACAAGAGGCATTAGAAAAAGCTAATATAACACTAAATGATATAGATCATATAGCAGTAACTTATGGACCAGGTCTTGTTGGTGCATTATTAGTTGGATTATCTCATGCTAAGGCACTTGCATTTACTTTAAATAAACCATTAGTTGGAGTTAATCATATAGAGGGTCATGTAAGTGCAAACTATATAGAGCATAAGGATTTAAAGCCACCATTTATAACATTAATAGTATCTGGAGGGCACACTCACTTAGTAGAGGTAAAAGATTACGGAGAGTATGAAATATTAGGTAGAACTAGAGATGATGCATCTGGAGAAGCATTTGATAAAATAGCTAGAGCTATGGGGTTAGGATACCCTGGTGGTCCAATAGTAGATAGATTAGCTAAAGAAGGAAATAAAAAAGCAATAGATTTTCCTAGAGCATACTTAGATGAAGGATATGACTTTAGTTTTAGTGGACTAAAATCAGCAGTTTTAAATTATTTAAATGCTAAGAAAATGAAAAATGAAGAAATAGTTGTTGAAGATGTTTGTGCATCTTTCCAAGAAGCAGTTGTTGAAGTATTATCTCAAAAAGCTATAAAGGCAGCTAAAGAAAAAGGATATAATACTATAACTCTTGCAGGAGGAGTTGCATGTAACTCAGCACTTAGAGATAAACTTAGTGAATTAGGAAAACAAAATAATATAAATATAAAATATCCATCTCCAGTTTTATGTACAGATAATGCAGCTATGATAGGTTGTGCAGGATATTATAGTTATATAAATGGAAGAAGAGATGATATGAGTTTAAATGCTGTTCCAAACTTAAGGATAGGTCAGAAATAAAATTTATAAATAATAAAATAAAAAATAGCAACTGTATTAGATATAATTAAATTTAAATACATATTTTAAATTTAATTGTATATTTTTATTTTAATTTATTTCTTTAACTAAGTTAGTAGCCCACTTTTTAGATAAGGCTCTAGGTACACCAAATATAAATTTAACTATTTCTTCAGAGTAACTAAGAAGTACTAAAATGTATATAGGAGCACCTTTAATTGCAGCAAAGAATGTAAGAGGAAGAGATGCTAACCACATACATCCTAACTCTAAAAATAAAGAGTATTTTGTATCTCCGCCACTTCTTAAAATTCCTATAACTATAAGTGTATTAAATGCTCTTAAAGCAAGCATTCCACCCATTATAAAAAATATTTTTCTCATATCAGATGATAAATATTCAGGCACACTAAACATTTTTAGTAATAGTGGAATATTTAATATTAATAAAATTCCAAAAACTAAACCGACAATAGTTACCAATGCAGAGAATTTTTTAGCATAACTTATTGATGTATCTAAGTTATCTGCACCAAGTTCATTACCAAGCATAATAGAGGCACCAATGGCAATACATACAGATGTTATTATAAAAAAGTTACCTGTACTAGTAGCTATTTGACTAGCTGCTATGGCTGAGGTACCAGCTTTTGAATATGCAACTGAATATAAAACTGTTCCAATTGCCCAAGTAGTATCGTTAATAAAAACAGGTAAACTTTTAGATATAAAGCTTTTAACAAAAGGTATATCTATATTTTTTAAATCTTTTAAAGTAAACTTTAAAACATAATCTTTTTTTATAACGTATACATATTCGACTAYTATAATAAATTCTGTTATTCTAGCTATTACAGTTCCTATTGCTGCACCTTGAACACCTAATGGACTTGCTCCTAAGTTTCCAAAGATAAATATCCAGTTGAAAAATATATTTACAACTAATGATATACTATATACTACCATAGATATTTTAACTGTTTGTACAGATCTAAGAACTGTTATTGTACAGTTTGTTATAGCGTAAAATACATAACCTATTGATACTATTCTTAAGTATTTTACACCTACTTCAATAACTCGTGCATCTGTTGTAAATATACCTATAAACTGCTTTGGCATAAATAGTGCTATGGCAACAAAAATCACTGTTATAGCTAAACATATTCTATACATTATTGAAATTATTTTGTGTATGGACTTTATATCTTT
>NZ_CP048741.1:2343142-2347747 GCF_018336475.1 Romboutsia sp. 13368 | reverse complement strand
ACCACCTACAATACCAGATAAGGCCATATTAAATAAAAAGAAATATTGGTTTGCAACCCCTATAGAGGCAACAGATGATTCACCTAAACTACTTATCATAACAGTATCTATTATATTTACTGATGTAGATATAAGTTGTTGTATTATTATAGGAATACATAATGAAATAAGTAATTTATAAAATTTTTTGTTATTATCATTTAATGAGAATAATCCTTCCACTAAATCACTCCTTTTGTATTAAATTTTTATGATATAAATAATAGCATAATAGGCTATTAATGTAACTAAGAAAAGATAGTAATAAAAAAGATATAAAGAGAATATATATTCACTACATAATATCTTTCTTGATTCTACATTAAAGTTTCCCATTCATCATAAAGGTTAGCAAGTTTTTCTTCTAAATTAGATTTTTGTTGACTAACTTCTCTTGATTTTTCAGGATTAGAGTAAACTTCCTCTTGGCATAAAAGAACATCCATTTCTTCTATTTTAGATTCAGTTTCTTCTATTTCTTTTTCTATATTTTGACGTTTAACTCTATTTTTCTTTTCAGCTTCTCTTTGTTCTCTTTCTTTTCTTTTTTCTTCTTTAAGTTGAGTCTTCGTTTTTTCTTCTACTTCTTCAATAGTACTCATTTCTTGAACTTGTTTTTTCTTTTCTATATAGTAATCATAGTTTCCAAGATACTCAGTAATTCCATTTTCATCTAAAACTAAAACTTTATCAACAACAGTATTTAAGAAGTATCTATCATGAGAAATAGTAAAAATAGTTCCAGTATAACCAGATAAAGCTTCTTCTAGAACTTCCTTAGAATCAATGTCTAAGTGGTTAGTAGGCTCATCTAAAAGTAGTAAGTTTGCATTTGATAATATAAGCTTAAGAATTGCCACCCTAGCTCTTTCTCCTCCGCTTAAAGTTGATATCATTTTAAATACTTCTTCACCTTCAAATAAAAATGCACCTAACATACTTCTTAGAGTAGTTTGAGTTAATTGCTTATTATCTTCCCAAATTTCATCTATTATAGTGTTATCAAGATTTAAAGTTTTTTGCTCCTGATGGAAGTAAGAAACATTTACATTTGTACCAAATTTGATTTCTCCAGATAGAGGAATAATTTCTTTCATTATTATTTTAAATAATGTCGATTTTCCAATACCATTAGCACCTATAAGAGCTACTTTTTCACCTCTGTATATATCTAAATTAAGGTCTTTAAATAAAATTCTCTCGCCATATCCCATAGATACATCTCTTATTTGTAGTACGTCATTTCCGCTAGTAACAGTAGGATTGAATTTTATTCTAGCTCTTTTTCTATAAGCTTCAGGTTTATCTAATACATCAACTTTAGCAAGTGCCTTTTCTTTACTTCTAGCTCTTTTTAAATGTTTTTCTCTTCCAAATGCCTTAAGCCTTTCTATTGATTCTTCTTGCTTTTTTAAATCTTTTTGTTGGTTCTCAAATTTCTTTTGTTCTAATTCTTTTTCTATTGCAGAAGCTTTAATGAAATCAGAATAGTTTCCGTTGTAAGTTTTTAACTTTTTATTATGAATTTCGAAGACTCTATTTACAACTTGATCTAAGAAATATCTATCATGTGATATTAAAATTACAGTACCTTTATATTGCTTTAAGAATACTTCTAGCCATTCTATAGCTTCCGAATCAAGATGGTTAGTAGGTTCATCTAATAAAAGTAAAGTAGGTTTTTTTAGAAGTAACTTACCTAATAAAACTCTAGTTTTTTCTCCTCCAGAAAGTATGCTAATAGGTTTATCCATATCTTCATCGCTAAAGCCTAATCCTTTTAATACACCTTTTGCTTCAGACTTATATCCGTATCCATTTTTATCAGCAAATAATTCTAGTTTATGAGAGTATTCATTCATAAGTTTTTCTAGAGTAGTAGAGTTAGTATTTGCACTTTCCTCAGCTATTTTATGTTCTAGATTTCTTATATATTTTTCCATTTCTATTAAATCTTTGAATACTTCCAAAACTTCTTCAAGTATTGTATTTTCAGAGTGGAAGTTAGTATTTTGTTCTAAATATCCGATTTCACAATCTTTAGATGTATATATATCTCCGCTATCATAACCATATATTCCTGAAATTATTTTGAATAAAGTAGTTTTTCCCGTACCATTAATTCCTATTATACCGATTTTATCGTATTCATTTACCGTAAAACTTACGTTTTCTAATATAGAATCTATTCCGAAACTTTTATTTAAGTTATTACATGACAAAACAATCATAAATTTATACCTCCTTAAACTACCTAAAATTATAATGTTTTGGTATAATATAATCAAGGATATATATTTTTTGTTTTGGGAAACGTTAAAAGTAGTAAAAAACTATTATCCGGAGGTGAAAATATGGCAGAGAAAAACATATCAATGGCAGTAATAAGAAGATTACCTAAATATCATAGATACTTAAGTGATTTATTAGATAAAGATGTTCAAAGAATATCTTCTAAAGAATTAAGTGATATTATAGGGTTTACAGCATCTCAAATTAGACAAGATTTAAATAACTTTGGAGGGTTTGGACAACAAGGATATGGATATAATGTAGAAGCTCTACATAGAGAAATTGGAAATATATTAGGTTTAAATAAAGTATACAATGCAGTTCTTATAGGAGCGGGTAACCTTGGTCAAGCTATAGCTAATTATTCAGGATTTAGAAAAGCTGGTTTTAGAATAAAAGCATTATTTGATGCTAACCCTAGAATGATCGGACTTAAAATAAGAGATTTTGAAGTACTAGATTCAGAAGATATAGAAACTTTTGTCGAAGAAAATAATATTGATATAGCAATATTATGTATACCTAGAAATGGTGCACAAGATGTTGTAGATAGATTAGTAAATGCAGGAATAAAGGGAATTTGGAACTTTGCATCGATAGATTTAGAAGTACCTAACGGTGTTATAGTTGAAAATGTAAATCTGACAGAGAGTTTATTTACATTATCGTATTTAATGAAAGAAAATGAATAAATAAAAAAGCTATCTATATAGTAAATCTATTAGATAGCTTTTTTATTTATTATTCTGGTTGAGGAGCGTCAACAGGACATACTCCTGCACAAGCACCACATTCTATACAACAATCTGCGTCTATAACGTATCTGTCATCTCCAGAAGATATACATTCAACTGGACATTCAGCTTCGCAAGCACCACAGCTTATACAAGCATCGTTTATCATGTAAGCCATTGTAAAATCCCCCCTTATTTAAATTTAATATTATTATATCAAAACTATACCCCTTTTACAATTGATTTGTTAAATATAGCCATTTATTTACATATTATAGATTTTTTTACTTTACTAAGATAATTAAAGTTATTATAATTAATTAACAACATAAGGCAGGAGGAATATATGGCAAAAAAATATAATAAGAAAAAGCTTATTTTATTAGGAATTATTTTAGCAATTATATTAATTTTATTATTAAAATCAATATTAGAAAATTCTAAAAAGTATAATGATGAATCGATATCTAATAACGAAAAAATAGAAACAGAAATTGATAAACCTGTAGAGAAGAAAAGTATAACTATAAGTTTTGCAGGTGATGTAACAATGGGAAATTATAAAGGATCTTCTTATTATGGAACCTTTGACAATGAGTTTCAAAATAGAGAAGGTAACTTTGATTACTTTTTTGAAAATGTAAAAGATATTTTTATTAATGATGATTTAAGTGTTGTTAACTTAGAAGGACCACTGACAACTGCTCAAAATGCTAAGGTGAAAAAATTTGCATTTAAAGGTGATCCATCTTATGTGAATATATTAAAAAGTGGAAATATAGAAGCAGTAAGTATTGCTAATAATCACTCTGAAGATTATTTTGAGCAAGGAATAGAAGATACAAAATTTATATTAGGAGAAAATGATATAAAATATTTTGGTCTAGGGGAGAAATCTATAATTGATACAAATGGTATAAAGATTGGATTATTAGGATACAATGGCTGGACGGAAAACTATACTGAAGAAAATTTAAACAATATGAAAAGCGATATAGAAGTATTAAAGAAAGAAGCTGATATGGTAGCAGTATACTTCCACTGGGGAGTAGAAAGAGCATACACACCAAATCAAGTACAGAAAGATTTTGCACATAATGCTATTGATTATGGAAGTGATTTAGTTATAGGAGCACATCCACATGTACTACAAGGAATCGAAGAATACAATGGAAAGTACATAGCTTATAGTTTAGGGAATTTCTGTTTTGGTGGAAATAAAAATCCAAGTGATAAAGACTCTATGATATATCAACAGACATTTAATTTTGAAAATAATGAATTAGTAGGAATTGAAGTTCCAAACATAATACCTTGTTCTATATCTTCAACAAAATCTAGAAATGATTATAAACCAACAGTTTTACAAGGGTCAGAATCAGAACGAGTTTTAAATAAAATAAAAAGTATAAGTGAAAGTTTAAATAAGTAAAGAATGGTCATCAGGCCATTTTTTACTTATTTTTAAAAGCAATTTAATACTATTTTTAAAAATAAAATTAGATATAAAAAAGAACATAAATRTGGAATTTATATTATT
>NZ_CP048741.1:2341239-2343132 GCF_018336475.1 Romboutsia sp. 13368 | reverse complement strand
AAAGTATAAGTGAAAGTTTAAATAAGTAAAGAATGGTCATCAGGCCATTTTTTACTTATTTTTAAAAGCAATTTAATACTATTTTTAAAAATAAAATTAGATATAAAAAAGAACATAAATGTGGAATTTATGTTATTAAATGACTGGAAACCCATAAATATCTTTACTTATAGGCATAATTGATATATAATAATTATTAAAAGAATGTATTTTTAGGTGATACATTGGATAAAATAATTAGTTTAATTAGTTACAAATATCATATTTTTATACAAGATGTAAATTTAAAAAATTACTTATTACGTACTTAATTACTTTAATAATATAAGAATACTATATAAAATAAAAAAATAGATTACAAAAGAGTTACAAAAAATTGTCATATATATAAATAGAAATTTACAAAAATCTTGTGTATTAGTATTTTATCCTATATGATAAGAGCACCTATAAAAATAACCCATAAATATTTTATTTATGGTTAATTTTTGGAGGGAGAAATATTATGAAGAGAAAAATATTAGTACCAGTATTTGCATCATTAATGGCATTTTCAATGAATGCAGTTGATGCTCATGCAGATGAAGTAGAAAATAACAAGGAAAATGAAAAAAAATCAGATAAAGCCTTAGATTTAGGTGAATACCAACAATCTACATATAAAACAGCAGTTATTAAAGATGGAGTTGCTGTAAAAGTAAGAGCAGATGGAGAAGTTCAACATGTTGCTTACACAGGTGATGAATTCAAAGTTGTAGGAACTCAAGGTGAGTGGATTAAAGTTGCTTTAGAAGATAGAGAAGGATGGTTACCTGCTAGATATGTAGATATAACAGAATCAACAGGGTATATTACAGGTGAAAAGGTAAACTTCAGAAAAGAAGCAAATACTGATTCTGAAATAATAGAAGAATTAGAAATAGGTTCTAAAGTAAAAGTATTAGAAACTAATGAAAATTGGTTAAAAGTTAAAAAAGGTGAAGAAGAAGGATATATAAGAGCATTATATGTATCTGAAGAAGCACCAGTTATAGAAGTAGAAGAGACAGTAGTTAGTACTCAAGCTTCTATAACTCAAAATAACGCAACTCAATCTTCATCAAGTTCTAATAGTTCAACAAATCTTCATCAAGTTCTAATAGTTCAACAAATAGTGGAAGTGGACAAGTTACTAATAAAAAACCATCACAACAAAGTAATAGTTCATACAATCCACCAGCATCAAGTACATCTAGAGTACAGTCTGTGTTAAATTTAGCTTACTCTAAAATGGGATGCCCATATGTTTGGGGTGCTGAAGGACCAAATTCATTTGACTGTTCTGGATTTACATCATATGTATTTAGAAATGCAGTTGGTGTAGGTTTACCAAGAACATCTAGTGCACAATCAGGATACGGAAAAACTGTAAGTAAGTCAAACTTACAAGCAGGAGATTTAGTATTCTTTAATACTAGTGGTAAAGGAGTTAGCCACGTTGGTATATACGTAGGTGGAGGAAATATGATACATTCACCTTCATCAGGAAAAACAGTTAGTGTAACAAGTATAAACTCATCTTATTATAGTTCAAGATTTGTTACAGCTAAGAGAGTTTTATAATAAGGATATTATGCCACCTATATATTTATAGGTGGTTTTTTAATATAAAAATAGAATAGTTATATTAAATTTCAGATTATATATGAATATATTAGGTGTATATTTTTAAATAAATAAATTAAATTNNNNTATTGGTAATTTTTGTATGAAAGTAAAAAATGACATTTTGAGCAACGGATGTATCCTAAATGCTTCGCCGACACGTCGCTCAAGCGAAGCGAATTTTTTATAATTGAAAGATGGTGATATATTGGTATTTAGTAGTATAACCTTTTTATTTTATTTCTTACC
>NZ_CP048741.1:2336808-2341232 GCF_018336475.1 Romboutsia sp. 13368 | reverse complement strand
ATAGTTATATTAAATTTCAGATTATATATGAATATATTAGGTGTATATTTTTAAATAAATAAATTAAATTAAAATAGGTTGACTTTATAAAAAAAAGGTGTTAATCTACTAAAAGAATAAAATTTATATTATAAAAATACTTTTAAATTTAGTCCAGAGAGGCTAAAAAAGGAGGACAATATATGTTATTAAAGGGAAGAAATTTAATCCAACCAGAAGACTTTTCTGTTGAAGAAATAGATCAAATATTATCATTATCTCAAAATATAATTGAGAACCCATCAAAATATTCTCGTGTTTGTGAAGGTAAATTACTGGCTACTTTATTTTATGAGCCATCGACAAGAACAAGATTAAGCTTTGAATCAGCTATGCATAGATTAGGTGGAAGTGTTGTAGGTTTTTCTGAACCTAGCTCATCATCTGTATCAAAAGGAGAATCATTAGGAGATACAATAAGAACTGTATCATGTTATGCAGATGTTATAGCAATGAGACATCCAGTAGCAGGTTCTGCAGAAGAAGCAATAAAATATAGCGAAGTACCTTTTATAAATGCAGGAGATGGTAAAAACCAACATCCAACTCAAACACTTACAGATTTACTTACTATTAAATCCCTAAAAAGAAAATTAGAAAATCATACAATAGGATTATGTGGAGATTTAAAAAATGGAAGAACAGTACATTCTTTAGTAAAAGCTATGTCTAGATACAAAGGAACTAAGTTTGTATTTATATCTCCAGATGAATTAAAAATGCCAGAATACATAAAACAAGCAATACAAGAACAAGGTCATGCCTATTATGAAACAAATAATTTAGATGAAGTTATAGGAAGTTTAGATATTTTATACATGACAAGAGTTCAAAGAGAAAGATTTGAAAAACAAGAAGAGTATGAAAGGTTAAAAGATTACTATATATTAAATAAATCAAAAATGCAAAACGCTAGTAAAGATATGCTTGTTATGCATCCACTTCCAAGAGTTAATGAAATCGATGTAGATGTTGACTCAGATGAAAGAGCAGTGTACTTTAAGCAAGCTAAATATGGAATGTTCGTAAGAATGGCGTTAATAATGAAACTTTTAGGAGTAAATGAATATTACAACGAATTAGAAGAAGTTGCAATAGATTCTATATAATTTAAAAATGTATGATGATAAGGGGAGAATTAATATGTATAAAGTAATTGAAAATAGATATGTAGGGGAAGATATGTACCTTATGAAAGTTGAAGGTAACTTTGAAGGTAAAATGGGTCAATTTTATATGATAAGAGCATGGGATAAGTTTCCACTTCTTTCAAGACCAATAAGTATACACGATATAGATGAAAACAGTATAAGTTTCTTATATAAAGTAGTAGGAGAAGGAACTCAAATTTTAAGTAAAGTTAAAGTAAATGAAACTATAAAACTTGAAGGTCCATACGGAAATGGATATGAAAAGGTTGAAGGAAGAGTTGCTTTAGTAGGTGGAGGAATTGGGGTTGCACCACTTTACTTAGTAGCTAAAAATATAGAAAATTGTGATGCTTACTTAGGATTTAGAAACGAAGCTATATTAGAAGAAAAATACAAAGAAGTTTGTAATGAGGTTCATATAGCAACAGGAAATAAATTTGTAACAGACATACTAGATGTTGAAGGATATGATTATATATTAACTTGTGGTCCTACTCCTATGATGGAAAAGTTAGTAAAAATGACAGAAGGAACAAAAACAAAAATAATGGTTTCTTTAGAAAATCATATGGCTTGTGGAGTTGGAGCATGTTTAGTATGTACTTGCAAAACACAATTTGGAAATAAGAAAACTTGTAAAGATGGACCTGTATTCTGGGGGGAGGATGTGATATTTAATGACTAATTTAGGTGTAAAATTCGGGAAGATAAACTTTAAAAATCCAGTTGTTATGGCTTCAGGGACTTTTGGATTTGGTAAAGAATATAATGATATTTATGATATAGAGAAATTAGGTGGAGTAAGTAGCAAAGGTCTTACTTTAGAAAAAAGAGACGGAAATAAGGGCATGAGAGTTTATGAAACTCCATCAGGAATGATGAATAGTGTAGGACTTGAAAATCCAGGTGTTCAAGGCTTTATAGATAATGAATTACAATTTTTTAAAGATTTAGATTTAGTAAGAATAGCTAATTTAGGTGGAAGTACATTAGATGATTATATAAAGGGAGCAGAGCTTTTAAATAATCAACCTATAGATATGATAGAGTTAAACATATCTTGTCCAAATGTAAAAGCTGGTGGAATGGCCTTTGGTATAAAAAATGAAGTAGCTAGGGAAGTTGTAAGAGCAGTTAGAAAAGTTACGGATTTACCTTTGGTAGTTAAGTTATCACCTAATGCAGAAGATATAGTTGGCATGGCTAAAGTGTGTGAAGAAGAAGGTGCAGATGGAATATCTTTAGTAAACACATTTAAAGCAATGGCTATAGATATACATAAGAAAAAGCCGGTATTTGAAAATATATATGCAGGTTTATCGGGACCAGCAATAAAGCCAATAGCACTTAGAATGGTTCATGAAGTATGTAAAAATGTTAGTATACCAGTTATGGGAATGGGCGGAATAACTACAGCTGAAGATGCTATAGAGTTTATAATGGCAGGGGCAACATGCATACAAGTTGGAACTGCAAATTTTATAAATCCTAGGATAGGTCTTGAAATAATCAATGGAATAGAAGAGTTTATGAAAAAAGAAGGAATAAAGAGTTTAGACGAAATTAGAGGAATATTGTAATAAATTAAGGTAAAACAAACATATGAAAAATTGGGAGGATATAATTATGAGTAAAGTAGATGTAGTAGAAATATTAAAGAAAAGTGATGCATTATTAGAAGGGCACTTCTTATTATCTTCAGGAAAGCATAGTAATAGATATGTACAATGTGCTAAGGTATTAAGATTTCCACAATATGCAGAACAAGTATTAAGCACAGTTGTTGAACAAATAAAAGATTTAGATATAGATTTAGTAGTAGGACCTGCAATGGGTGGAGTTATAGTTTCTTATGAATTAGGAAGACAATTAAATAAAGAAACTGTATTTACAGAAAGAAAAGATGGAGTAATGGAACTTAGAAGAGGGTTTGAAGTTAAGCCAGGAGCTAAAATAATAATAGCTGAAGATGTTGTAACAACTGGAAAATCAACAATAGAAACTAAAGAAGCTTTAGAAAAATTAGGTGGGGAAGTTATAGGAGTAGCTTGTATAGCAAATAGAACATCTAAAGATATAGGAATGCCTATATATAGTGCAATAAAATTAGATATACAAGTTCATGAATCAGATGATTGTCCTTTATGTAAAGAAGGAAATATAGAGTTAGTTAAGCCAGGAAGTAGAGAGTTTAAAGAATTAGGAATGTAATTTAATATATATTAAAATAAGGACTTAGTAATAGCTAAATCCTTATTTTTTTAGATTTAGATAGTTAAATTATAAATATTTATCTATATTATTATAAATTTATTTAGTAATAGTAGATAAATAACTTTTAAATTCTTCTAAAAATATCTTAGTAGCTTTTGTAACATTTATATTTTTAGGTAAAATATAAGAAAAACTACGATTATAAGATTTATCTAACTCTATGGTAATTAACTCCTTATTTTCAGCAGCAGAAGATGCTACAAAATTAGAGATTATAGTAATACCGAGTCCATTTCTAACAGCTTCTTTAACAGCATAATTACTACCTAACACCATTAAATTTCTAGGAACTATTTTATTTGAATTTAAAAATATATTTAGATATTCTCTAGTACCAGAACCTTCTTCTCTAACTACCCAATTTTGATTTTCTAATAAGTCAAATGTAAACTTACTGTTATTTAAGTTAGAATCATAAGGAACTGCTAAAACCATTTTATCTTCCAATAGATATTCTTGATTCAGATTAGTATAAGAAGATATACCTTCTATAAATCCTATATCTAAAGTTAAATCCTTTAAATTATCAACAATTATTGAAGTGTTTTCAATAAGCAAATCAACTTCTATATCAGGATATTTTTCATGGAAAATACTTAAAAATTTAGGTAGAATATATTCTCCAATAGTCAAACTAGCACCAATCTTTATAATACCTTTTATAGAATCAGAGATATTTCTAACTTCCATATATGTAGTATCTAAAATATGTAAAATTTCCTTTGCTCTATTATAAAGTTTATAACCATTTTCTGTTATAACTATTGATTTATGTTTTATAGACCTATTAATTAAAGTAACTCCATAATAATTTTCTAAGTTTTTTATATGTGTACTTACACTAGGCTGAGATAAATTTAAATGTTCTCCAGCTTTTGTAAAATTTTTCTGCTCTACTACAGCGATAAATGTTTTTAATTCTTCAAACACAATGATACCTCCTAAAGTTGAACATATAAT
>NZ_CP048741.1:2331434-2336704 GCF_018336475.1 Romboutsia sp. 13368 | reverse complement strand
TTATATTAAATTTAAAATTTATATTTATTTGATTTAGATATATAACATAATTAATATTTTAGAGGTGAGTCAGAATTATGATTAGAGACAGCAAAATATTAAATACTATTAAAGATATATTACCAGGCTTTATAGTAGCTATAATAATAGCTTTAATTAGTATGGGATTATCGAAGTTTGCACCAAGTTTAGGTGCAGGTACTATAGCAATATTTTTAGGAATGCTAGTAGGAAATTTATTTTTAGGACAAAAAGTATTTCAAAGTGGATATAAATTTTCTGAAACTAATTTGTTATCATATTCTATAGTATTACTTGGAGGAACTTTAAGTATAACAAAATTAATGCAATTAGGATTTAATGGAATATTTTTTATTATTATTCAAATGAGCGTTACAATAGTTGGAGCTATGTATATAGGTAAGAAATTAGGTTTTAGTCAAAACTTTAGAATGCTTATGGCAAGTGGAAATGCAGTATGTGGTTCATCTGCAATTGCTGCAACAGCTCCAGTTATAGATGCGAGTGATGATGATAAAGGCATAGCTATTACCGTAGTAAATATCACAGGGATATTTTTAATGTTTTTACTTCCAGTTATATGTGGATACTTATATAATCATGAAGTTGTAAAAACATCAGCTATGATAGGTGGAACACTTCAATCGGTAGGTCAAGTTGTTGCTAGTGGAGAGATGGTAAATGAACATGTTAAAGAACTAGCTACTATATTTAAAATAGTAAGAATTATATTTTTAGTAGTGGTAGTATTTGTACTTGGATATATAAAGAAAAAAAATAATAATGAAATATTAAAAGAAGAAGTATCAGATGTCAAAAATGGTAAAATAAAAATACCATGGTATGTTATAGGATTTTTTATAACATGTGCATTATTTACATTTAATATAATAACTCCAGAAGTTTCAAGTTTATTTAAAATTATAAGCAATAAACTTGAAATAATAGCATTAGGAGCCATAGGGCTTAGAGTTAATTTAAGACAATTGATAAAGCAAGGTAAGTCAATGTCATTATATGCTTTATTTATAGGTATATTACAAGTAGCTACTGCTGTGGTCTTAATATCAATACTTTTATAAKTASCTACTGCTGTGGTCTTAATATCAATACTTTTATAATTACTAAATATATGTAAAATAAAAGAAATACTAGGAATGTAATACATTACATTCCTAGTATTTCTTTTATTTTATCGCATAATAAATCTAAATGTTCTGGGTTATTTATTAAGTCAACTTCATTTATATTAACATATAAAACAGGTGATTGATCATATTCAGCAATCCACTTTTCATATCTATTATGAAGGTTCTTCCAGTATTCAATATCAACAGATTTCTCCATATCACGACCTCTAAGTTTTATTCTATGTAATATAGAATCTAAAGAGCCATCAAGATATATCATTAAGTCAGGTCTTCTTAAATAAGGAACCATATCATTAAATAAATCTCTATAAGTTATATAATCTCTTTTTGTCATTTTATTATTATCATATAGATTTCTAGCGAATATTTCTACATCTTCATATATACTTCTATCTTGTATATTATTTAATCCATTACTATCTATTTCTTTTTGTTGCTTAAATCTTTGAGCTAAGAAGTATAATTGTAAGTGGAATCCCCATTTTTCTTGATCCTTATAAAAGTCTTCTAAATATGGATTCCCATCTACTTTTTCGTAATGTGCTTCAAATCCAAGTCTCTCTGAAACTAATTTAGTTAAAGTTGATTTACCAGCACCAACATTACCGGCTACTGTTATGAATAAATCCCTATTTAAAGGCTTATTGCATTGATTTACTAATTTGAACATGTCGTATTTCCTCCCAAAGTTGAAATTGCTTCCTCTACTTTATTTATTATAAATTTTCTATCTTCTTCTTTATTTAAAAAATCTAAATCAGAATTATCTATTTCTATTATAATAGGTTCTTTACCCATAAAATTATGTTTTATAGATAGTGGATTAAAATAGTATTTATATTCCGTACTTAATCCATCAATATAGTTTCTGTCCATTTGTCTTTCGAAACTTCTATCTCTCATTGCTATTCTTTTCATAAGAACGTCTGTATTAGAATTTAAATATATTATAATATCTGGTTGAGGTAAATCATTAACAAATATATTGTATACTTGCTTATATCTATGGAATTGCATCTTATCAAGTGTTATTCCTGCAAATATAAGATTTTTTATTATATGATAATCACTTACTACTCCTTTAGATTTGCATAATATATCTTTTTCAATATCTTCTAATTGTTTAAATCTATTAAATAGAAAAAATGCTTCTGTTTGTAAAGCATATTCTTTAATATCTGTATAAAATTTTGATAAAAAAGGATTTTCCTCTACTATTTCTCTTAAAAGAGTATAACCAAAATGTTGGTTAAGTATATTAGCTAATGTAGTTTTCCCTACACCTATAGGTCCTTCAACGGCTATAAATATACCTCTATTATTCATGCAAAATCACCCTCTAAAAATAATGTCTTATGTATTTTAGCAGAAAAAAAATTAAAATACTACTCTAGACTTTTTATTTTATATATAAATTAAATTAACTTATTTAATTTATGTAAAATATGGGTAAATTAAAAATATAATAAATTTATGATAATTTACAATGAGGAGTATTAATTTATGAAAGTTTATGAAAAAGATAATACAGTTATATTAGAAGATATAAAAGATTTTGATCCAAAGCATATATTTGAATGTGGTCAATGCTTTAGATGGATTAAAGAAGATGATGAATCTTACACAGGTGTAGCAAAAGGAAGAGTAATAAATGTTTCAAAACAAGGAGATAAAGTTATTTTAAAGAATACTAATTTAGAAGACTTTAATAACATTTGGTTTGAGTATTTTGACTTAGGAACAGACTATGGAAAAATAAAAAACATACTAAAAAATATGGATGAATATTTAGAAAAAGCTACAGAATTTGGTGATGGTATAAGAATACTTAAGCAAGATGGATGGGAGATGCTTATATCTTTTATAATATCATCAAACAATAGAATACCTATGATCCAAAAAGCTATAAATAATTTATCAAGAGAATTTGGAACATATATTGGTGAATATAATGGTAAAGAATACTATGCTTTTCCAACTCCAGAACAATTAAGTAAAGCTAGCCAGGAACAAATAAGAGCATGTCAGACAGGATTTAGAGATAAATATATAAAAAGTACGACAGACAATGTTACTTTAAACAATGAGAATATATCTGAATATACTAAATTAAGTACTGAAGAATGTTTAAAGGAATTATTAAAATTTAATGGAGTTGGTCCTAAAGTTGGAGACTGTATTGCACTATTTGGAATGCAAAAATATGACACATTCCCTGTAGATGTATGGGTAAAAAGAGTTATGCAAGAATTTTATGTAGAAGAAGATATGAGTTTACCTAAAATAAGGTCATATGCTATAGATAAATTTAAAGAATTATCTGGGTTTGCACAACAATACTTATTTTACTATGCAAGGGAGCTTGGCATAGGAAGATAATAAAAGGAGACTTCTTATGAGTGTTGGAGGTATTTTGTTTTTAAGTTATATAATCATATCTTACATCGCTGGCGCACTAATATCTATGACTATAATACTTGAAAATAGAGATCCAGCTAAAACTATGACTTGGTTATTAATATTTATATTATTACCAGGTTTAGGAATTGTAATATATGCGATATTTGGTAGAAATATACGAAAGAGAAAAATGCTTAAGACTCAAAAGCTAGCAACTGATATAAAGGATAAGAATTTATTTAATAATTTAGAAGAGATAGAAGAGTTAGTAATACTAGAACAAAATTCTATAAAGAATAATACAATACTTAGTGATATTAATGATCAAGACTTTGCAAAAAGACGAGTTATAAATTTATTACTAAATACAGGAATGTTTCCATTCACAACTAATAATAATATAGAAGTTTATATTGATGGAAATCAAAAATTTGAAAAACTTCTTAAGGATATAGAAAATGCTAAAGAATATATACATTTAGAGTATTTTATCATAAAAGAAAGTGAAATAGGTAGAAAGATAAAAAATGCACTAATTGAAAAGTCAAAACAAGGTGTAAAGGTTAGAATTTTATATGATGATGTAGGATGTTGGAGATTTTGGTTTAATAGGAAGTTCTTTAATGAAATGAGAAAGTATAATATACAAATTCATCCATTTATACCAAATAGATTCCCTATATTAGGCGGAAAATTAAACTATAGAAACCACAGAAAAATAGCAGTAATAGATGGTCATATAGGTTACACAGGTGGAATAAATATAGGCGATGAGTATTTAGGTATGAATAAAAAGTTTGGTTATTGGAGAGATACTCATATAAGATTAGAAGGAACTTCGGTGTATATGCTTCAAATGATTTTCTTAACAGACTGGTATTATACAACAAAAGAGATTCTTTTAACTAAAAGATTTTTTCCTAAAATAGAACACTGTGGAAATGCTATGGTTCAAGTTGTAGCAAGTGGTCCTGATAGTGACTGGGAATCTATACATTACGCTTATTTTTCTGCTATATGTCAGGCTAAAAAAAGTATATATATAGAAACACCATATTTTATACCAGATGAGAGCTTATTAAAAGCTTTAAATAGTGCAGCTTTAAGTGGAGTAGATGTTAGAATAATATTTCCAAAAATTGCAGATCATAAAATTGTTAACACTGCATCTTATTCTTATTTTAATGACATACTGAAATCTGGAGGCAAGGTATATTTATATACTAAAGGATTTATACATTCAAAAGTTATAATAATAGATGATAAAATAACTTCTACAGGTTCTGCAAATATGGATTTAAGAAGTTTTATGTTGAATTTTGAAATAAATGCATTTATATATGATAAAAATATAATCGACATTATGACTAAGGATTTTTTAGATGATATGAAAAATAGTGAAGAGTTAAAAATAGAAGATTTTAAAAATAGAAGTACTATTAAAAAGGTGAAAGAATCAATATCTAGGCTATTTTCACCAATACTGTAAAATTTTTTAAAAACTATTGAAAATTAGATATAATTGATATACTATAATAATTATTAGCACTCTAAGTTAGAGAGTGATAAGTACTATAGTATATTTTATTTTACATATAAATATTTACTTAGGAGGTAAAAATATGAAAATAAGACCATTAGCTGATAGAATAGTTATAAAAAAACTAGAAGCTGAAGAAAAAACTGCAAGTGGTATAA
>NZ_CP048741.1:2329124-2331428 GCF_018336475.1 Romboutsia sp. 13368 | reverse complement strand
TTTATTTTACATATAAATATTTACTTAGGAGGTAAAAATATGAAAATAAGACCATTAGCTGATAGAATAGTTATAAAAAAACTAGAAGCTGAAGAAAAAACTGCAAGTGGTATAGTTTTACCAGGAACAGCTAAAGAACAACCACAAATGGCTGAAGTTATAGAAGTTGGCCCAGGTGGTATAGTAGATGGAAAAGAAATAGTTATGGAATTAAAAGTAGGAGATAGAGTTATATTCCAAAAGTACGCAGGTACTGAAGTTAAAATAGAAGGAAATGAATATACAATATTAAGACAAAACGATATATTAGCAGTAGTTGAATAATTTATAGGAGGGGTTAATAATGGCTAAAGAAATAAAATTTGCTCAAGATACTAGAAAAGCATTAGAAACAGGTGTAAATAAATTAGCAGATACAGTAAAGGTTACTTTAGGACCAAAAGGAAGAAATGTTATATTAGACAAAAAATTTGGTGCACCTCTTATAACTAATGATGGTGTAACAATAGCTAAAGAAATAGAGTTAGAAGACAGATTTGAAAATATGGGAGCTCAATTAGTCAAAGAAGTTGCTACTAAAACTAATGATGTAGCTGGTGATGGTACTACAACTGCTACAGTTTTAGCTCAAGCTATAATAAGAGAAGGGTTAAAAAATGTAACAGCAGGAGCTAACCCAGTTTTAATAAGAAAAGGTATACAAAGAGCAGTTGAGGTTGCAGTAGAAGAATTAAAATCTCAATCTAGAACTATAGAAACTAAAGAATCAATATCTCAAGTTGCTTCTATATCTGCAGGGGATGAAGAAGTAGGAGCATTAATAGCTGAAGCTATGGAGATAGTAGGAAAAGACGGTGTTATAACTGTTGAAGAATCTAAAACTATGAATACTGAATTAGATGCTGTTGAAGGTATGCAATTTGACAGAGGATTTGTCTCAGCATATATGGTTACAGATGTAGACAAAATGGAAGCAGTACTAAATGACCCATACATATTGATAACAGATAGAAAGATATCTAACATACAAGACATATTACCTATACTTGAGCAAATAGTTCAACAAGGTAAAAAATTATTAATAGTAGCTGAAGATGTTGACGGAGAAGCATTATCTACATTAGTAGTTAATAAATTAAGAGGAACATTTGAAGTTGTTGCAGTTAAAGCTCCTGGATTTGGAGACAGAAGAAAAGCTATGCTTGAAGATATAGCAACACTTACTGGAGGAGTTGTTATATCTGAAGAATTAGGATATGACATAAAAGAAGCAGATGTAACTATGTTAGGTAGAGCTGGTTCTGTAAAAGTAACTAAAGAAACTACTACAATAGTAGATGGATTTGGAGATAAAGTTGCTATAGAAAATAGAGTTAATCAAATAAAACATCAAGTAGAAGAGACTACTTCTGAATTTGATAAAGAAAAATTAATGGAAAGATTAGCTAAACTTGCTGGTGGAGTTGCTGTTATAAAAGTAGGAGCGGCTACAGAAGTTGAAATGAAAGAAAGAAAATTAAGAATAGAAGATGCACTTAATGCAACAAGAGCAGCCGTTGAAGAAGGTATAGTTGCTGGTGGTGGTACTGCGTTAGTTAGTGTAATACCAGCTTTAGATAAGCTAGTATTAGAATTAGAAGGCGAAGTTCAAATAGGTGCTAAAATAATAAGAAAAGCATTAGAAGAGCCATTAAGACAAATAGCTATAAATGCAGGTCTTGAAGGTGCAGTTATAACAGAAAGAGTAATCAATGAAGCACCAGAAATAGGATTTGATGCATTAAATGAAAGATATGTAAACATGATAGAAGTTGGTATAGTAGATCCAACTAAAGTTACTAGAAGTGCTTTACAAAATGCAGCGTCTATAGCTGGAGTATTCTTAACTACTGAAGCAGCAGTTGCAGATTTACCTGAATCTGAACCTGCTATGCCAGGAATGGGCGGAGGAATGCCAGGTATGATGTAATAAAAAGAGTAGCAATATGCTACTCTTTTTTATTTTCTTATATGTAAAAAAGAATAATTGAAATATATTTGTAAAAAATATATTTGATACTTTATAAATACCATCAAATTTAATTTTATGGAGGTATAAAATGAGTAAATTTGTTGAAGAAATGAAAAAAGATATACAAGGTATGGAATCTCGTCATGAACAACATAAAGAATTAAGACATGAAAAGCATGAAGAAAAGAAATTGGCTAGAGAGCTAAAACATCAGATGAAGCATGAAGAACATAAAAAGGTTAAGYAAGGTCACAGGGTAGCTCATGAAGAGAAAAAAGAATTAAGACATGAAA
>NZ_CP048741.1:2327683-2328596 GCF_018336475.1 Romboutsia sp. 13368 | reverse complement strand
TTGTAGATTTACCTGAATCTGAACCTGCTATGCCAGGAATGGGCGGAGGAATGCCAAGTATGATGTAATAAAAAGAGTAGCAATATGCTACTCTTTTTTATTTTCTTATATGTAAAAAAGAATAATTGAAATATATTTGTAAAAAATATATTTGATACTTTATAAATACCATCAAATTTAATTTTATGGAGGTATAAAATGAGTAAATTTGTTGAAGAAATGAAAAAAGATATACAAGGTATGGAATCTCGTCATGAACAACATAAAGAATTAAGACATGAAAAGCATGAAGAAAAGAAATTGGCTAGAGAGCTAAAACATCAGATGAAGCATGAAGAACATGAAAAGGTTAAGCAAGGTCACAGGGTAGCTCATGAAGAGAAAAAAGAATTAAGACATGAAAGACATGAAGAAAAGAAATTTGCAAAAGAATTAAAACATCAAATGAAACATGAAGAATAAATTAAAAAAGATGATTATACAAAATAGTAGTAGAACCATCTTTTTTTATGATATAAGATTATAATGGTATTAAAATATGTAAAAAATAAAAAGTTTATTTCTATTTAATTAAGAAATAAATTTTATTTTATATAATTGTTAAAAAAATATTCAATTTATGTGAAGTAGTGTAAGGTTATGTAAGGTTGTGTAGAAAGGAATTTATTGCGAATTAAAAATAAATATGTTAGTATACTAATATAAGGGAAAACGAATTCTAAGCGTATATTCTATAATATATTTTTTAGAATTTATAAAATATATTTAATTAAGTTTTATATTAAATATTAACATCAAAAAAGTTAAAAAAATAACTAAAGAGATATAGGGGGGTAATGCATGTTAAATAATATACATATATCTGGTTTCTCAGATGAAATAAGTAATGATTTTGATACCCAGCTAAAAACAG
>NZ_CP048741.1:2327137-2327293 GCF_018336475.1 Romboutsia sp. 13368 | reverse complement strand
TCTTAAATATTAATTGTCTTATTTGCTTCGGATAGTTATCTTTACAATTTCCTCTTTTTAAAAATAATAAATTTATATTTCTTTCAGTTTTTAACTCAGGCGTTAGCCTTTTATTTATATATCCTTTATCACCTACAATAGAAATTGAATTATATT
>NZ_CP048741.1:2326878-2327074 GCF_018336475.1 Romboutsia sp. 13368 | reverse complement strand
TTAGAAACCATCTAYTGTAGTAAGTGCATGAAACTTAAATCCAAAATATGTTTGCTTTTTTGATGGACATACTCCATAAGAGGCTTCGCCTTTAAAGCATTTACTGAAATGTGCTCTACCAAACTCACAAACTGGAATTGGCATACTATCTACGACTCTTATATTATTGGAATAAGATTGAATAAACAAGGAAATA
>NZ_CP048741.1:2326626-2326787 GCF_018336475.1 Romboutsia sp. 13368 | reverse complement strand
ATTTTTTACTTAATAAACTGAAAAATGCTTTTTCTGAATCTATAGTTAGAAGTTCACCAACTATACTTATAGTTATTATTTCGCTATCGCAAAGTTTACTATCTTTGATATTACGTCTATTTCTAATACTTATAGGTATAATATCATTATATATATCATCA
>NZ_CP048741.1:2326437-2326519 GCF_018336475.1 Romboutsia sp. 13368 | reverse complement strand
AATTTTAGGGTACTATATTTGTTGGAGTTTTATTATTGTAAAATTTAACTAGCACAACAAGTTAATTATTTACCATTTAAAG
>NZ_CP048741.1:2314820-2326428 GCF_018336475.1 Romboutsia sp. 13368 | reverse complement strand
TTTTATATTAAATATTAACATCAAAAAAGTTAAAAAAATAACTAAAGAGATATAGGGGGGTAATGCATGTTAAATAATATACATATATCTGGTTTCTCAGATGAAATAAGTAGTGATTTTGATACTCAGCTAAAAACAGTTAAAAATTTAGGTATGAACTATATTTCTATAAGGGGTGTAAATGAAAAGAATTTCAGCGAATATTCTATAGATGAACTTAATGATTACATAAAACCTAAACTAGATGAATATAGTATAAAAGTTTCTTCTATAGGTTCTCCTATAGGAAAAGTATTTATTGATGATGAAGAAGGATTTGAAAAGCAAGTTAGTTTATTAGAAAAACTTTGTGAAATGGCTAATATACTAGAATGTAAATATATTAGAATGTTTAGTTTTTATATTCCAAAGGATAAAAATCCTGAGGATTGTAAAAATGAGGTAATAAAGAAGTTAAAAATATTTGCTAGTATAGCAGAAAAATATAATGTGGTTCTTCTTCATGAAAATGAAAAAGACATATATGGTGATATAGCTAGCAGATGTTTAACTATATTTAAAGAAGTTGCTTCAGATAATTTCAAGGGAATATTTGATTTTGCAAACTTTGTTCAATGTAAAGAAGATACTAAAGAATGCTATAAACTTTTAAAAGATTATATAGAATATTATCACATAAAAGATGCTAATCGAGCTGATAAAGAAAATGTTGTATGTGGTACAGGTGAAGGTAAGATAGAAGAAATCTTAACAGATGCTATAAGAAATGGATATAAAGGTTTCTTAACTATGGAACCACACTTAGTAATATTTGATTCATTAAAAGATTTAGAATTAGAAGATGTTCATGACATTATAAAGACAGACAAGGGATTAGATGGCGAAAGTGCATATGCACTTCAACATAAATCTTTGGTAGATATACTAAAGAGTATAGAATTTAGATTAAAAACAATAGGGGGAAGAGAAATGAAAGAAGTTAGATTTGGTATAGTTGGTATAGGACAAATGGGAGGATCTCATGCAACTTGGTTAGCAGAAGGAAAAGTTAAAAATGCTAGACTTACAGCTGTATGTGATGTTAACCCAGAAAAGAAAGAATGGGCGTCAGAAAAATTACCTAAGGATGTTAAATTCTTTGATAACTACATAGATATGTTAGATAGTAAAGAAATAGATGCAGTATTAATAGCAACTCCACATTATGACCATCCAGTAATAGCTATAGAAGCATTAAATAGAGATTTACATACATTAGTTGAAAAGCCAGCTGGTGTTTACACTAAAAAAGTTAGAGAAATGAATGAATTAGCAGAGTCTAAGCCACACTTAACATTTGGTATGATGTTTAACCAAAGAACAAACCCATTATATCAAAAAATAAAAGAAATAGTAGCTAATGGAGAAATAGGGGAAATAAGAAGAACTAACTGGATAATAACTACTTGGTGGAGACCACAAGCATACTACGATATGAGTAACTGGAGAGCAACTTGGTCAGGAGAAGGTGGAGGAGTTTTAGCTAACCAAGCACCTCATCAATTAGACTTATGGCAATGGATATGTGGAATGCCATCTAAAGTAAGAGCAAACTTACAATTTGGTTCTCACAGAAATATAGCAGTTGAAGATGATGTTACTGCATTTGTTGAATATCCAAATGGAGCTACAGGAACATTCATAACTTGTACACATGATATATTAGGAACTGATAGATTTGAAATACATGGAGATAAAGGTAAAATATTAGTTGAAGGAAGTAAGAAAGTAACAGTTAAGAGAATGAAAGAAAGTGAAAATGAATTAAATAAGAGATTAACATTTGCAGATGTTGCTAATTTATTCAGAGGAGAAGGTATGTCAGATATGTTCGATGTTGAAGAATTTGAAATACCAGATCAATGGGGAACTCAACATGTTAATGTTATGATAAACTTCACAGAAGCTATATTAGAAGGAACTCCATTATTAGCACCAGGAACAGAAGGTATAAAAGGTGTAATGTTATCAAATGCAATGCACTTATCTAGCTGGTTAGGTCAAGATGTTGAATTACCATTCAATGAAGATTTATACTTATCAGAATTAAATAAGAGAATAGAAGAAGAAGCTAAAAATAAAGAAGAAGTTTTTGCATAATAGATATAAAGCAGAAAGAAGGGGAAGGTATGGCTCTAAGAGTAGGTGTCATAGGTCTAGGAGATGTTTCTATGATTCATCTTCATTCTATAAAGTCAAGTGAGAAGGCAGAATTAGTAGCAGTATGTGATATAGATGAAACTAGGAGTAGTTTAATTGAAAATGTAAATTTTTATACTGATTATATAGAAATGATTCAAAAAGAGCAATTAGACTGTGTGCATATATGCTTACCACATTACCTTCATTACCCTGTAACTAAAGAAGTGGCTAATCTAGGAGTAAATGTACTCCTAGAAAAACCACTTTGCTTAGATACAGAGGAAGCTGAAAAATTTATAGAATTAAGTGATAGTACAGATACAAATATATGTATATGTCTACAAAATAGATACAACAATACTGTTGAAAAACTTAAAGAAATAATTAATTTTGGTGTTTATGGAAAGGTAATAGGAATAAAAGGTTTAGTTGCATGGAATAGACCTGAGGAATATTACACAGTAAAGCCATGGAGAGGTAAAATGGAGTTTGCTGGTGGTGGAGTTATGATTAACCAATCAGTACATACATTAGATTTAATGCAATTGTTAGGTGGAAATATAAAATCTATAAAAGGTAATATAGATAATTTTTTAGATTATGATATAGAAGTTGAAGATACAGCAAATGCAATTATAAACTTTGAAAATGGAGCAAAGGGAATATTCTTTGCAACAATAGCTAATGCAACTAACTCAAGTGTAGAAATAGAAGTTGTATTAGAAAAGGGAATGTTTAGTATTAAAGATAGTAAGTTATATAGACATATAGATGGAGAACTTATTGAAATAGCTGAAGATGAAAGACTTAGTGGTGCAAAGCATTACTATGGTGCTAGTCATGGTAAATTAATAAATAAATACTATGATTGTTTAGTGAATAATTCTAAGGATTATGTACATATAAAAGATGCTATACCATCTATAAAAATGATAGATTCAATAAGAGAATCTTCAGAATCAAGAAAAACAATACTTTGGGGGGATATATTATGCAAAAACCTACAATAGGCGTTCAAATGATGATGCTAAAAGATAAAATAGCTCAAGATGGAATAAGAGAAACATTTAGAAGAGTTAGAGAAATAGGATTCTCTACAGTTGAATTATCACAAATAGAGATGACTCCTGAAAATGTAGAACAAATAAAAAGCTCTTTAGAAGAGTTTGATATGAGAGTTTGTGCAACTAGTGCGGCATTAAAACCAATGGCTCCAGGAATAAAAATGGAAACTTTAAGAGATGATTTCGACAAAATAGTTGCAGATACTAAAGCATTAGGATGCAAATATATAAGAATAGGTATGATATCTTTCGATTGTTTAGGTTCAAAAGAAAGAATAATAGAATACACTAAAGAATTAAATGAAATGGGTAGAAGATTAAAAGAAGAAGGTTTATCATTATACTACCACAACCACCATATGGAATTTGCTAAATATGATGGTAAATATTTAATGGATATAATGGCTGAAGAAAGTGATCCAGAATGTTTAGGATTTGAACTTGATGTACATTGGTTACAAAGAGCTGGTGTAAATCCTTTAGAATGGATAAAGAAATTAGAAGGAAGAACTAAGATAATACATATAAAAGACTACAGAATAGCTCAAACATTTGATATGTCAGGTGGATTAGAGGGTATAATGAGAGCTATGTCAGATGTAGTTGAATTTGCTGAAATAGGTGAAGGAAACTTAGATATAAAATCTATAATAGATTTAGCTGGAGAAACAGGAGTAGAGCACATATTCATAGAGCAAGATAATACATATGGTAGAGACCCATATGATAGTTTAGAAATAAGTGCAAATAATCTTAGAAGTTTAGGTTTTGAAGATAGATTTAATCATAACAATATACTTTGTAGTATAAATGCATAATATATAGGATTATTATATAATTTAGCGTTGTTAAAATTTCCTTGTTTTAACAATGCTAAACTTAAAGTATATAAAAATTTTAACAATAATTGTTAAAAAAATATTTAACGAAGAGATGGATTAATACAAATAATTTATTAAATTATAAAAAAGTATATAAGTAAATTGCACAAACTATCCAATGACTTAAATAAAAATTAATTGGTTTTAAAGTTAGGAAAACGTTACTAAATTCAAGGGGGATAAATTTATGGAAGGGAATTTAGGTAAAGTAGGGAAGTTTTCTGATAATATAAGTGAATATAATGATTGTCCTACGTGGAGATTAGGATTATTTGCATTAAACAATACAGCTACAAATCTTTATATGCTTACTATGGGTTATATATCGATGTATGCAACAGGTATAGGTGGATTACTAGTTACAGTAGTTGGTTTTATACTAACAGCAATGCGTATATTTGATGGGATTACAGACCCGATAGTAGGTTTCTTAATAGACAAAACAGATGGTAAATTTGGTAAATTTAGACCATTTATAGTAATAGGTAACATTATATTAGGAGTAATGACTTTTGTAATATACACAACTGTACATAAAGTTCCAGAAAATATTAGATTGATATACTTTATAGGATGTTATGCAGTATATATAGTTGGTTATACTTGTCAAACAGCTTGTACAAAGGCTGGTCAAGCGTGTATGACAAATAACCCTGCAAAAAGACCTAAATTTGGTTTATTTGATGCAATATATAATGCAATACTTTTTAATGGGATGCAAATATATATATCAAGTTACTTAGTACCAAAGCATGGTGGATTTGGAGAAATAGGTTTATATTATGAATTAATTACATTTACTATAATAGGATCAGCTATATTTACAGCCTTAGCAGTATTTGGTATATGGACTAAGGATAGAACAGAGTTCTTTGGATTAGGAGGTCAAACTCCTAAAGTTAGCTTTAAAGATTATTGGCCAGTATTAAAAGGAAATAGAGCTTTACAAATGCTTGTAGTAGCAGCTTGTACAGATAAAATAGCTTTAAATGTTGCAGGAAATGCTACAGTTATAGTTATGTTATTTGGTATATTAATGGGAGATTATTCTTTAGCAGGTACTATAGGTACAATAATAGTAATACCAAACATATTAATAACTATGGCAGGAACAAAATATGCACAAAAGCTAGGTCAAAAGAAAGCTTTAGTTACATTTACATGGGCTTCAATAATTGTATATACAGCTTTAGCAGCATTATTCATATTTGGGGACATGACTCAGATAAGCTTAAAAAATATAAGTTTTATGACAGTTGCATTTATAGGACTATATATAATAGCAAAAGGAGTTGTATCTGTATCAGGAGCATTTGTTATTCCAATGATATCAGATTGTGCAGACTATGAAACTTACTTAAGTGGACGTTTCGTACCAGGTATGATGGGAACTTTATTCTCGTTTATAGATAAGATGGTATCATCTTTCTCTACAACTATAATAGCATTTGCTGTTGCATCAATAGGATTTGCAGATAGAATGCCAGATGTAACTGATATAGCTACTCCACAATTATTCTGGACTACAATGTTCTTATTTATAGGACTGCCAATGTTAGGTTGGATAGCATCATTAATAGCTATGAAGTTCTATCCACTTGATAAAGAAAAGATGGAAGAAGTTCAAGCTCATTTACAAGAACTTAAGAATGCTTAATATATAAATATGTTAATATAAATATCTATGCTTATAATAATTTATGAGTATAGATTACAAAATAAAAAAGAGAGTAATTTTAAAATAAAATTACTCTCTTTATTATAAAATCTATCATGTAATACTTTTAATATAATGTAGTAGTGATATAATTTTAGTATACTAAATTTTGGAATTTAATTATTATAAAAGTTATAAGATTAGTTAAGTTTTAATAATTAAATACATCCCGAAGATATAAATAAAGGGGAATTACATATGGATTTAAGAAGATTATTAGAAGATGTAAAAAGTGGTTCTACTAATATAGATGATGCACTAAATTCACTTAAGAATTTACCTTATGAGGATATTGGATATGCAAATATAGACCACCATAGAGAAATAAGAAATGGATATCCAGAAGTTATTTACTGTGAAGGTAAAAGTGATGAACATATATTAGGAATTATAGAAAAAATGATGGAAAAGGGTTCAAATATATTAGGTACTAGATGTAGGAAAGAAACTTTTGAAAAAATAAAAGAAATATATCCTAATTGTGAATATGAAGAATTATCTAAAGTGATAAAGATTCAAAATCATGAAATCACTAACATTGGAAAAGGTAAAATAGTAGTTGTGAGTGGTGGAACATCAGATATACCAGTTGCAGATGAAGCATATTATACTGCAAAATTTTTAGGTAATGATGTGGAAAGAGTATATGATGTAGGAGTTGCAGGTATACATAGATTGCTTAATAAAAAACATATATTACAAAGTGCTAGAGTTATAATATCAGTTGCAGGTATGGAGGGAGCTCTTCCTAGTGTTGTTGGAGGTTTGGTTGATGTACCTGTAATAGCTGTACCTACATCTGTTGGATATGGAGCTAATTTTGGTGGATTATCAGCACTTTTAACAATGTTGAATAGTTGTGCATCTGGAATATCTGTTGTAAATATAGATAATGGATTTGGAGCAGGATATTTGGCAGCAACAATAAATAAATTAGACTAAATTAAATTTGGGACAATGATAAGGAGACTATAATGGAAGAAAGAATACTTTATTTTGATATAGTTAATGGAATATCTGGGGATATGACTATAGCAACACTATTAGATTTAGGGATTCCTAAAGAAGTTTTTTTAGATGAAATATATAAGTTAAATCTAGATGGGGAGTTTGAAATAAATATTGAACAAAAGAATGAATCTGGTATAGTGGGAACAAAGGTAGAGGTTATAACAAAAGAAGTAAATTCACATAGGCATTTATCTGATATATATGATATTATAGATAAATCATCTCTTAATGACTTTGTAAAAGATAAATCAAAAGAAATATTTATGGTGATTGCACAAGCAGAAGCTAAAGTTCATGGTACAACTATTGATAAAATACATTTTCATGAGGTTGGTGCAATAGATTCTATAGTAGACGTAGTAAGTGTATGTATATTAGTAGACTTACTATGTGTAAATAAGATATATGCAACATCAGTTCCAGTAGGGTCGGGATTTGTAAGATGTGACCATGGAATTATGCCTGTACCTGCACCAGCAACAATAGAAATTTTAAAAGATGTACCTGTAAAGTTAAATACAGTCAAAGGTGAATGTACAACTCCAACAGGAGCAGCTATAATTAAAACTTTATGTGATGAATTTGTAGATGTATTGGAATTTGAAGTTAAGCAAATTGGATATGGAATGGGACACAAAAAGTTTGAAGTTCCTAATATATTAAGAACTGTTTTAGGTGTAAAAAAAAAGAAGAATTTGTATATGAAATAGTTGCAAATATTGATGACATGTCTTCTGAAATATACTCATATGTATATGAAAAAGCTATGCTTGATGGGGCATTAGATATATACACCCAAAGTATATATATGAAAAAAAATAGACCTGCAATTAAATTGTTCATATTGTGTAAGGAAAAAGATCTAAATAAATTTATAGATTTAATAATGTTGCAGACAAGTACATTTGGAGTAAGATATAGTAAATATAATAGAGTAATACTAGATAGAAAATTTACTAAAATAGAAACACAATTTGGTGAAGTATCTGTAAAATTAGGATACTATAACGGTAAACTAATTAGAGTTACCCCTGAATATGAAGATTGTAAAGCTATAGCAAAAACAATGAATATTCCTTTGAATAAAGTAATAAATAATATAACGGATATAATTAATAAAAATTTTAATATAAATTTATTGACATGAAGAATAATTTTTGATAAATTATATTCAACATAAAAAAGACTTAATGAAATAGGAAATACATCACTCGTATAAACTCAGAGATAAGGTCTGAGAGTTTCTACCAAGATGCCGTAAATATCTTGACTATGAGTGAAATTATTATAAATAAGCATTATTAAGTAAGTATGTAGGCTGATTAATATCCCTATATGTTGGCTATAACCAAAAATGCTTAGAAAACCTGTATAGTAATTTCACTTTAAAAAATGGAATTATTATGCAGGTTTTTTTATAATCACTTTTAAAACGAACAAAACGATACAAAATTATAAATATATTCGTAAAAATACAAGGGAAGGGGAGAATTAAAAATGGCTAAAATACTAAAAGAAGGTTTAACGTTTGATGATGTTTTATTAATACCACAAAAATCAGAGGTATTACCTAAGGATGTAGATACAACAACTTATTTAACAAAGACGATAAGATTAAACATTCCCCTAATGAGTGCAGGTATGGATACTGTTACTGAATCTAAAATGGCAATATCTATGGCAAGACAAGGTGGAATTGGTATAATACATAAAAATATGTCTATAGAAGAGCAAGCATTAGAAGTTGATAAGGTAAAAAGAAGCGAAAGTGGAGTTATAGTAGATCCATTCTACTTATCAAAAGATAATACTTTACAAGAAGCAGACGATATAATGGGTAGATATAAAATATCGGGAGTGCCTATAGTAGATGAAGCTCATAAATTAATAGGGATAATAACTAATAGAGATATAAAATTCGAAGATGACATGACAAAAAAAATAGATGATGTTATGACAAAAGGGAAATTAGTTACAGCCGAAGAGGGGGTAACTTTAGAAGAAGCTCAACAAATACTAAAAGCACATAAAATAGAAAAGTTACCTATAGTAGATGACCAAGGTCATTTAAAAGGATTAATAACTATAAAAGATATAGAAAAGAAAATACAATATCCTAATTCAGCAAAAGATTCACGTGGAAGATTATTATGTGGAGCTGCAGTAGGTATTGGAGCAGACCTTATGGATAGAGTAGATGCATTAGTTAAAGCTAACGTTGATGTTATAGTTTTAGATAGTGCGCATGGTCACTCAAAAGGTGTAATGGATGCTCTTATAAAGGTAAAAGAAACATATCCAAAACTTCAAGTAATAGCAGGGAACGTAGCAACTGCAGAAGCTACAGAAGACTTAATAAAAGCAGGAGCTGACTGTGTAAAAGTTGGTATAGGACCAGGTTCTATATGTACAACTAGAGTTGTTGCAGGAATAGGAGTACCTCAAGTTACAGCAGTTATGGATTGTGCTGAAGTTGGTAAGAAATATGGAATACCAGTAATAGCAGATGGTGGTATAAAGTACTCTGGAGATGTTGTTAAAGCATTAGCAGCGGGAGCTTCAGTATGTATGATGGGATCATTATTTGCAGGTACAGAGGAAAGTCCAGGAGAGATAGTTTTATATAAAGGAAGATCTTATAAAACATATAGAGGAATGGGCTCTATAGGAGCTATGGAAAGAGGTTCTAAAGATAGATACTTCCAAAATGATGCTAAAAAATTAGTTCCTGAAGGTGTAGAAGGAATGGTTGCATATAAAGGTAAAGCTGAAGATATAATATTCCAAATGATAGGTGGAATAAGAGCAGGTATGGGGTACTGTGGAGCACCTACATTAGAAGAATTAATGGAAAATGCAGCATTTATAAAAATAACAGCAGCATCTTTAAAAGAAAGTCATCCACACGATATAACAATAACTAAAGAAGCACCAAACTACAGCACACAAGGAGAGATATAGGGTATGAAGCATGAATTAGTATTAGTAGTTGACTTTGGGGGTCAATATAACCAATTAATAGCAAGAAGAGTAAGAGAGAATAACGTATATTGTGAAATAATACCATATACTACAGATATAGAAAAAATAAAAGCAATGAATCCTAAAGGGATAATATTTACAGGTGGACCTAACAGTGCATACTTAGAAGATTCACCTAAAATAGCTAAAGAAATATTTGAAATAGGAGTTCCCATACTTGGTATATGTTACGGAATACAAGTAATGTCTCATATATTAGGTGGGAATGTAAGAAAAGGAACTAATGCTGAGAAAGAATATGGAAAAACTGAAATAACATACAATGAATCAGCAATATTTGAAGGAATATCTACGAACATAGTATGGATGAGTCATACAGATTTAATAGATAAACTTCCTGAAGGATTTAAATCTATAGCACAAACTAAAGACTGTCCTGTGGCAGCTATGGAAAATACAGAAAAGAAATTATATGGAGTACAATTCCATCCAGAAGTTGAGCATTGCCAAGATGGAGATAAGGTTCTTAGAAACTTCTTATACAATGTTTGTGAAGTAAGTGGAGACTGGACTACAGATTCATTTATAACTGACAAGATAAAAGAATTAAAAGAAATAATAGGTGATAAAAAAGTACTTTGTGGTTTAAGTGGTGGAGTAGATTCATCAGTAGCAGCAGTACTTGTACATAAAGCGATAGGTGATAACTTAACTTGTGTATTTGTAGACCATGGTTTACTTAGAAAAAATGAAGGTGACGATGTAGAAAGAATATTCAGAGAAAAGTTTGATATGAACTTAGTAAGAGTTAATTGTGAAGATAGATTCTTAGGAAAATTAAAAGGTGTAACAGAACCAGAAGCTAAGAGAAAAATAATAGGTGAAGAGTTTATAAGAGTATTTGAAGAAGAATCAAATAAACTTGGAAAAATGGACTTCTTAGTTCAAGGAACTATATATCCAGATGTAGTTGAAAGTGGACATGGAGAAGCTGCAACTATAAAATCTCACCACAATGTAGGTGGAATACCAGAAGATATAGAATTCCAAATAGTAGAGCCTTTAAGAGAATTATTCAAAGATGAAGTAAGAAAAATAGGTTTAGAATTAGGAATAGATGAAGATTTAATATTTAGACATCCATTCCCAGGACCAGGTCTTGGAATAAGAGTTATAGGTGAAGTAACTAAAGAAAAATGTGATATATTAAGAGAAGCTGATGCTATATATATGGATATATTAAAAGAGCATGGCTTATACAAGGAAATATGGCAAGCATTTGCTACACTTCCAGATGTAAAAACAGTTGGAGTTATGGGAGATGAAAGAACATATGCTTATTTAGTTGGTATAAGAGCAGTTACATCTTCTGATGGTATGACTTCTGATTGGTATAAGATGCCATATGATGTTTTAGAAAAAATATCAAATAGAATAGTAAACGAAGTTGATGGAGCAAACAGAGTAGTTTATGATATAACTTCAAAACCACCAGGAACAATAGAGTGGGAATAAAAAACATATAAATACATTTAATATAATGCATTAGGAGAGAATAAATATCAAATTTAAAAAATTAGCAGCATTAAGTTTATCAGTTGTAATGTCAGCATCAATGTTAGTAGGATGTGGTACTAAATCAACTGAAGGAAACTTAACAGCATCATCAGATATAAAAATAGGTATGATAGCTGACCTTGGAGGAATAAATGATGAATCATTTAACCAAAGTGCATGGGAAGGTCTTCAACAAGCAAAAAAAAATTTTGGAA
>NZ_CP048741.1:2289814-2314722 GCF_018336475.1 Romboutsia sp. 13368 | reverse complement strand
TCTAACGCTAAAAAAATATCAAATAGAATAGTAAAYGAAGTTGATGGAGCAAACAGAGTAGTTTATGATATAACTTCAAAACCACCAGGAACAATAGAGTGGGAATAAAAAACATATAAATACATTTAATATAATGCATTAGGAGAGAATAAATATCAAATTTAAAAAATTAGCAGCATTAAGTTTATCAGTTGTAATGTCAGCATCAATGTTAGTAGGATGTGGTACTAAATCAACTGAAGGAAACTTAACAGCATCATCAGATATAAAAATAGGTATGGTAGCTGACCTTGGAGGAATAAATGATGAATCATTTAACCAAAGTGCATGGGAAGGTCTTCAACAAGCAGAAAAGGATTTTGGAATAGAAATAGTGGAGTAGAAAAAGTTTACGGTCTTAAAGAAGATGGTCAAAATATGGAAAGTTTATTAGATGAAGATGTAGATATGGTAATAGGTGTAGGATACACTATGAAAGAAGATATACAAAAGCAAGCAGAAAACTATCCAGATAAGCAATTTGTATTAATAGATGAAACATATGATACTATACCTAAAAATGTAACGCCGATATTATTTAAGGAAAATGAAGCAACATTCTTAACTGGTCTTATAGCAGGTAGAATGACTAAAACAAATCAAGTAGGATTTATAGGTGGTATGGAAAATCCTATTATAGCTAGATTTGAATATGGATTTAAATATGGTGTAAAAACAGCTAATAGTGCTGCAAATGTTAAAACTCAATATGCAGGAACATTCTCTGATGCAGCAAAAGGAAAGTCTATAGCTAATCAAATGTATGGAAATAATATAGATATAATATTATCTGCAGCAGGAGGAACTGGATTAGGTGCCATAGAATCTGCTAAAGAAAATAATAAGTACGCAATTGGTGTTGACAAAGATCAAAGTAGTTTAGCTCCAGATAATGTATTAACTTCAGCATTAAAGAAAGTTAATGTTGGTGTACATGATACTGTAAAAGAATTAGTTGATGGAAATWGAAATAGTGGAGTAGAAAAAGTTTACGGTCTTAAAGAAGATGGTGTAGGAATACCAGAATCAACTAAGAACTTAGTACCACAAGATATAATAGATTATGTTAATTCTATGATAGAAAAAATAAAGAATGATGAAATAAAAGTACCTTCAAATGAAGAAGAGTATAAATCTATGCAAAAATAAATTAATAAGCTAATAAGCAATACAAAAAAGTCCAATTAACATTGGGCTTTTTTGTATGTAAATATACGAACTATTTACAAAATAGTAAATATAGTTATATCGATACATTGGTTTTGAGCATAAAAAATATTTTGAACAACGGACAAAGTCGTTGGCGACATGAGCGAAGCGAATTTTTTATATYAATTAAATTTTTAAAGTTTACAAATGGTTATGTTATAAAGTTATGATGTTATCATTTAAGTCTAAAAAATAAGAGTGATATCTTTAAATCATTAAAGGTATATTTTTGTATATAGTTCGAATTTTCATCTAATAATAAGTGATAAAGTTAATAAAATGATATAAAATATAAAAATAAAGATAAAATGACGAATTATAATTTAAAAATTTATAAAAAATATTAATAAAATACTTACTAAAAATAGAATTATATAATACAATTATTAATGTGATCTTAGTAACAAAACGAACTATATAAATTATATGGAGGGGAAAATGCAGGTAATTCAAGAAACTAGAAAAAATTGGTTAGATAAGACTTTTAAATTATCAGAGCATAATACAAATGTAAAAACAGAAGTAATAGCAGGAATAACAACATTTATGACAATGGCATATATATTAGTCGTAAATGCTAATATACTTTCAGAAACAGGTATGGATAAAGGGGCAGTATTTGCAGCAACAGCAATAGCTGCATTTATAGGAAGTTGTGCAATGGGGCTTTTAGCAAATTATCCAATAGCACTTGCTCCAGGAATGGGACTTAATGCATTTTTTGCATATACAGTAGTATTAGGAATGGGATATAGTTGGCAATTTGCTTTATGTGCAGTATTAATAGAAGGAATTATATTTATATTACTTACAATAACTAATGTTAGAGAAAAAATAATAGACTGTATACCACCAGTATTAAAACATGCGGTTACAGCAGGAATAGGATTATTTATAGCATTTATAGGATTAGCAAATGCAGGTATAGTAGTTAATGGAGCTACAATACTTCAATTAGGAGATTTAACAGATCCATTAGTATTATTAACTATATTTGGTTTAATATTAGCTGGGATACTATTAGCTAAAAATGTTAAAGGTGCATTTCTTTTAGCTATGTTAGTTGTATCATCAATAGGTATGGTAGCAGGACTTGTGCAAATACCAAATGCAATAGTATCAGCTGCTCCATCAATAAAGCCAATATTTATGCAGGCTTTATCAGTTCCAGTGAGTCAAATATTTAGTTTTGATATGGTTTTAGTAGTCTTTACATTCTTATTCGTTGATTTATTTGATACAGTAGGATGTTTAGTAGGTGTAGCATCAAAAGGTAATATGTTAGATGAAAATGGAAAACTTCCAAAAGCAAAACAAGCATTATTTGCAGATGCTATAGGAACAACAGTAGGAGCTTTACTTGGAACATCTACAGTAACGGCATATGTTGAAAGTGCGTCAGGAATAGGTGAAGGGGGAAGAACGGGATTAACATCAATAACAACAGGATTAATGTTTTTACTTGCATTATTCTTTGCACCAATATTTACATCTATACCAACACAAGCAACAGCTCCAGTACTTATATTAGTAGGAGTTATGATGGCAAGTTCACTTTCAAAAATAGACTTTAATGATTTTACAAATGCAATACCAGCATTTTTAACATTTACTATGATGCCACTTGCTTATAGTATAGCTGATGGAATAATATTTGGTATAATATCTTTCACAGTTTTAAAATTAGCTACTAACAAAAAGAATGAAGTAAACTTATCATTAATATTACTTTCAGTATTATTTATATTAAAATTTGTATTCTTAAAATAATAAATTGGCCTAGCACTATAAAAGTGCTAGGCTTTTTTATTAAAGAAGGATAAAAATTTTACGAATTATTAATAAAGTTTTTATAATAAAGTTCGTAAAATACTTGATAATAAATGAAAAATATAATAATATATAAATATAATATTACGTAATATAAAGAACATTATTAAAAAAATTATAATAACATTCGATAAAATTTAAAAATAATATAAATAACATGTCATACTTATGGGGGGAGTAAATATGAGAGTAGCTGTAATAATGGGTTCAAAGTCAGATTATCCTAAACTAGAAGAAGGAATAAATTTATTAGAAGGATTTGGTGTAGAAGTTGCTGTAAGAGCACTATCAGCACATAGAACGCCAAAACAATTAGTATCATTTTTAGAAGAGATAGAAAATAACACAGATGTAATAATAGGGGCAGCAGGAAAAGCAGCACATTTACCGGGAGTAATAGCTTCTCATACCTTAATACCAGTAGTAGGATTACCAATAAAATCATCTACAATGGATGGTTTAGATTCACTTTTATCAATAGTTCAAATGCCACCAGGTATACCAGTAGCAACAGTAACAATAGATTCAAGTATAAATGCAGCATTAATGGCACTTCAAATTATGAGTATTAAATATCCAAAAGTAAAAGAAGATTTAGTTTTATATAGAAAAGAAATGGAAGATAAAGTTCTAGAAGCAGATAAAAATTTAAGGGGGTAATTTATTATGTTATTATATGAAGGAAAAGCAAAACAAATATATTCTACAGAAAATGAAAATGAGTTTATAGTTTATTTTAAAGATGATGCAACAGCATTCAATGGGGAGAAAAAAGCTCAAATATCATCAAAAGGCATTTTAAATAATAAAATTTCAACAATATTATTTGAAATGTTACATGAGGAACAAATCAAAACGCACTTCATAAAAAAGATATCAGAGAGGGAAATGTTAGTTAAGAGAGTTGAAATACTACCGCTTGAAGTAATAGTAAGAAATATAACAGCAGGATCATTCTGTAAGAGATATGGAGTAGAAGAAGGTATAGTTTTAGATGAGCCAATATTCGAATTATCTTACAAAAATGATGCATATGGAGATCCTATGTTAAATAATGACCATGCAGTAGCAATGAAGTTAGCTACTAGAGAAGAATTAGAATTTTTAAGAAATGAAACTTTAAAAATAAATGAAATAATGAAAGAATTTTTCTTAAAAATGAATTTAAAATTAGTTGATTTTAAATTAGAATTTGGGAAAGACAGTGAAGGAAACATAATATTAGCAGATGAAATATCTCCTGATACTTGTAGACTTTGGGATGTAGATACAAATGAGAAATTAGATAAAGATAGATTTAGAAGAGACCTTGGTGATTTAGTACAAGGATATGAAGAAGTTCTTGCTAGAATGAGCAACTAGGAGGACATTTTATGTGTGGTATAGTAGGGATTTATTCAAATAAAAACATAGCTAAAGAATTATATTATTCTTTATACTCTATTCAACATAGAGGTCAAGAGAGTTGTGGAATTGCAATATCTGATGGAGAAAAAATAAATTATAAGAAAGATATGGGATTAGTTGGAGATGTATTTAAAGAAACTGAACTAGCTAACTTAAAAGGAAATATAGGTATAGGACATGTTAGATACTCAACAGCTGGAGGAAGCCATTTGTCAAATTGCCAACCATTAGTTGGGAAGTGTAGAAAAAGAGAATTAGCATTAGCTCATAACGGAAATCTAGTAAATGCAAATTATTTAAGGGATATGTTAGAAGAAGATGGGTATATGTTCCAGGCAAACTCTGATACAGAAGTAATTTTATATATATTAGCTAGATACTATAAGGGAGATATAGTAGAAAGTTTAAAAATAACTATGGATTATATAAAAGGAGCATATTCTCTTGTAATAATGGGAGAAGATGAGTTAGTAGCAGTTAGAGACCCACATGGATTTAGACCTTTAGTACTAGGAAAAAAAGGTGATGAGTATATATTTGCTTCAGAAAATTGTGCAATAGATATACTTGGAGGAGAGGTAATAAGAGATGTTGAACCTGGTGAAATAGTAGTTGTAAAAAATGGTGAACTTAAATCTTATTTCTACTCTGAAAATTATAAATTAGTTAAGAAAAGTTGTATATTTGAACATATTTATTTTGCAAGAAATGATGCGACTATAGACAATGTAAATGCATATGATTTTAGAGTAAAATGTGGAGAAGTATTAGCTAAAGAGGAAGATATAAAAGCTGATATAGTAGTTCCAGTTCCTGATTCAGGATGGGCAGGTGCTGTTGGTTATTCTAATGCAAGTAAACTTCCTTTAAGTGAAGGATTAATTAAAAATAGATATGTAGGTAGAACATTTATAAAGCCTACACAAGAAGAAAGAGAAATAGGGGTTAAGATAAAATTAAATCCATTATCAAGCGTAGTAAAAGGTAAATCTATAGTGTTAATAGATGATTCTGTAGTTAGAGGTACTACTTCTAAACTAATAGTGAAATCATTAAGAGATGCAGGAGCTAGTGAAATTCATTTAAGAATAACATCTCCTCCAGTACAGTATTCATGCTATTACGGAATAGATACACCACATCGCTCTAACTTAATAGCTTCTAACAATAGTGTAGAAGAAATTAGAGAATATATAGGATGTGATAGTTTAAAATTCTTAGATATAGACTTAATGATAGAAGCTACAGAAAATAAAGCTACTTTCTGTAAGGCTTGCTTTAATGGAGATTATCCAGTTAAGAAATTAGATAGGGAGGAACTACTTTCATGTTAACATACAAACAATCAGGTGTAGATATAGATGAGGGAAATAGAGCAGTAGATCTTATAAAAGGAAAGATAAAATCTACTTATGACAACAATGTAATAGGTGATTTAGGAAACTTTAGTGGACTATATAGCCTAAAAGAATTTGTAGGCATGGAAGAACCTGTTTTACTTTCTTCTACTGATGGAGTTGGTACTAAATTAAGGTTAGCTCAAATGATGGATAAACACGATACAGTAGGAATAGATTTAGTTGCAATGTGCGTTAATGACTTAATATGCCAAGGTGCTAAGCCATTATTCTTCTTAGATTACATAGCTACGGGAAAATTAGTTGCAGAAAATATAGAACAAATAGTTAGCGGAATAGTTGATGGATGTAAAATAGCAGGTTGTGCATTAATAGGTGGAGAAACTGCTGAAATGCCAGGAATGTACTCTAATGACGATTATGATTTAGCAGGATTTTCTGTTGGAATAGCAGATAAATCTAAAATAGTTTCTGGTCAAAATGTTAAATCAGGTGATGTTTTAATAGGAATATCATCAAGTGGGGTACATAGTAACGGATACTCTTTTATAAGAAAAATATTCTTAGATACTTATAATTATAAGTTAGATGACTATATAGAAGAATTAGGAATGACTTTAGGAGAAGCTTTATTAACTCCAACTAAAATATACGTTAAGTTAGTATTAGATTTATTAAAGCAATATGATATAAAATCAATAGCTCATATAACTGGTGGAGGAGTTATTGAAAATATACCAAGAGTTATACCTAAAGGATTAGGAATAGATATAAATAAAAATTCTTGGGAAAAACCAACTATATTCAATTTAATAGAAAGTTTTAATGCAATAGATGAAAGAGAATTACATAAGAGTTTTAATATGGGGATTGGATTAGTTATGGTAGTTGAAGAAGATAAAGCTAAAGAAGTAATTAACTTTATAAATGGTAGAGAACAAGAAATAAATATAGATGAAAAATATAATGATTTATTAAAAGATAAAGCATACATAATAGGTAAAGTTGTTGATACTCATGAAGGAGTAAATTTATGTTAAATATTGGAGTTTTAATATCTGGTGGAGGGACGAATTTACAAGCTATCATAGATGAAACAAAATCTGGGGGAATAAACGGTACGGTAAAGATTGTTATTTCAAATAAAAAAAATGCCTATGGTCTAGAAAGGGCTAGGCTAAGTGGTATTGAATCAGTTTATGAAACAGATGAAGATAGGATAATAGAGATATTAGAAGAAAAGAATATAGATTTAATAGTTTTAGCAGGATATTTAAAAATAATAACTCCTAAATTTGTAGATAAGTTTAGAAATAAAATAATAAATATTCATCCATCGTTAATACCTTCTTTCTGTGGAAAGGGGTATTACGGTGAAAAAGTACATCAAGGTGTAATAGATTATGGTGCGAAGATAACTGGAGCTACAGTACATTTTGTAGATGAGGGAGCAGACACTGGAGCTATAATAATGCAAGAAACCGTAAATGTAGAACAAAATGATGATGTAAAGTCTCTTTCAAAAAGAGTTTTAGAGGTTGAACATAGAATCTTAAAGGAAAGTATAAGATTGTTCTGTGAAAATAAATTAAGTATTCAGGGTAGGAGAGTGTTTATAAATGAGTAAAAGAGCATTAATAAGTGTGACAGATAAAAGTGGAGTAGTTGAATTTGCTAGGGAATTAAATAATCTAGGATATGAAGTTATATCTACTGGAAATACATTTAAGATACTAAAAGAAAATGGGGTAAATGCAATAACTATTGATGAAGTAACAAAATTCCCAGAAATGCTAGACGGAAGAGTTAAGACATTAAATCCATATATACATGGTGGAATACTTTATAAAAGAGATGAACAATCTCATGTTGATACTATAAATGAATATAATATAGGTTCTATAGATTTAGTAGTAGTTAATTTATATGACTTTGAAGGGACTTTAAAAGCAGGAAAAAGTCATGATGAAATGATAGAGAATATAGACATAGGCGGTCCGTCTATGATACGTTCAGCGGCTAAAAACTATAAAGATGTAACTGTAATAGTTGATGTAGCTGATTACGATATGATAATAGAAAAATTAAAAACTAATACTCTAACTTTAGAAGATAGAAAGAAATTATCATATAAAGCATTCTCAACTACAGCTAGATATGATGCTCTTATATCTACTTATTTTGCAGGTGAAGTTAATGATGAATATCCAGAAATACTTAATTTAACTTTCCAAAAGGAACAAACTTTAAGATATGGAGAAAACCCACATCAAGCAGGTGTTTTATATACTCAACCAAATGCTAAAAATCCTATATTAAATTATGAACAATTAAATGGAAAAGAGCTTTCTTTTAATAATATAAATGACTTACACGGATGTTTAGAAGTTATGAGAGAATTTAAAGATAATGAAGAAGTTGTTTCTGTAGCTATAAAACACACTAATCCATGTGGAGTAGGGCTTGGAAAGGATGCCTTAGAAGCATACACAAAATGCTATGAAGCTGATAAAGTTTCAATATTTGGAGGAATAGTAGGAATAACTTCAACAGTAGATGTTGAAACTGCTAAGAAGTTAAAGGAAATATTCTTAGAAATAGTAGTAGCCTATGACTTTACAGAAGAAGCTTTAGAAGTTTTAAAACAAAAGAAAAATTTAAGAGTATTAAAATTAGCTAAAATCGAAGATAGCTTACAACCATACGATATGAAGTATTTAGATGGAAAACTATTAATACAAGATAAAAATAATGCACTAGCAGAAAAATATGAAACAGTAACTAAAGTTAAACCTTCTAAAGAGCAACTAGAAGATATGAAATTTGGTATGAAAATAGTTAAAAATATGAAATCAAATGCCATAGTTATAGTTAAAGATGGTCAAACATTAGCATCAGGATGTGGTCAAACATCAAGAATATGGGCACTAAAAAATGCTTTAGAAAATAATAAAGATAAGGATTTTAGTGGAGCAGTACTTGCATCAGATGCATTTTTCCCATTTGACGACTGCGTAACATTAGCTAATGAATATGGAATAAGTGCAGTAGTTCAACCTGGTGGTTCAATAAAAGACCAAGATTCAATAGATGCTTGTAACAAATATGAAATGACAATGGTGTTTACAGGAACAAGACACTTTAAACACTAGGGGGTAATTTATGAAAATATTAATTGTAGGCAGCGGTGGAAGAGAACATGCTATAGCTTGGAAATTAAGTAAAGAAAATAATGTTGAAAAAATCTATTGTGCTCCAGGAAATCCAGGAATAGGAGAGGTTGCACAATGTTTAGATATAAATGATAGTGATATAAAAAACTTAGTAAAGTTTGCAAAGGAAAATCATATAGACTTAACTGTAGTGGGGCCAGAGGTTCCTCTTGTAAATGGTATAGTAGATGAATTTGAAAAAGAAGGGTTGAAAATATTTGGACCAAATAAAGAATGTGCTAGATTTGAAGGAAGTAAGGCATTTTCTAAAGACTTTATGATAAGACATAATATACCAACTGCTAAGTATAAGCAATATACAAATTTAGATGAAGCTATAAATGAAATAGATAGCTTTGGATATCCAGTAGTTATAAAAGCTGATGGGCTAGCAGCAGGAAAAGGTGTAGTGATACCACAAAATAGAGAAGATGCAATAGCAACTTTAAAAGAAATGATGAGCGATAAAAAATTTGGAAGTTCTGGAGAAAAAGTAGTAGTAGAAGAATTTTTATCAGGAATTGAAACTTCTATATTAGCATTTGTAGACAATAATACTATAGTTCCTATGGTAAGTGCTAAAGACCATAAGAAAGTGTATAACTTTGAAAAAGGTCCTAATACAGGAGGTATGGGAACTTTTTCTCCAAGTGAGATATACACAGATGAGTTGTCAAAAGAGATAAAGAAGCAAATTTTAAATAAAACATTAGATGGTTTTAAAAAAGATAATTTGAATTATAAAGGTATATTGTTTGTTGGACTTATGATAACAGAAGATGGTCCAAAGGTACTTGAATATAATGTAAGGTTTGGAGACCCTGAAACTCAATCTGTTTTATTTAGACTAGATACTGACTTACATAAAATAATGGAAGCTATATTAGAAAACAGATTAAAAGATATAGAAATTAACTATAAAAAAGAAGAAGTTGTTTGTGTAATGCTTACATCAGGTGGATACCCAGAGGATTATGAAAAAGGAAAGGTAATTACAGGAATTGAAAATCTAGATGAAGATATAGTTGTTTTCCATAGTGGAACTAAGATAGTTGATGGAAACTTAGTTACTAATGGGGGAAGAGTTATAGGAATAACAGCAAGTGCAGATAGTGTAGAAGAAGCAGCTAAAAAAGTATATAAAAATATAGAGAAAATAAACTTCGAAGGAATGCATTATAGAACTGATATAGGGATGCAGTTAAGTAAAGAATTATCTTTCTAAGTATAGATTTAGTTAAGTAAAGAATTATCTTTCTAAGTATAGATTTAGTTAAAAATAGATTTTATGGCTTAAATAATAAAATTTAAGTCATAAAATCTAACTTATAATAAGTGACTCGTTACCAGGTTGCTTAAATCATATATTTGAGCAATGTGGTAACGAGCTACTTAGTAGCATTGTCATTTTAATTATATAAAAAGGGAGAAAAGATATGTTAAGTACTATAAGTTTAGAGTCAAGTGTTAGAAGAATATTAGTTGAAAAAAGACAAGGATTTGACCTTGAAGCTAGAGCTTTAAAAAAGGATTTAATAGAAAGCTTACACATAGATACTATAGAAAATATAAGGGTTTTAAATAGATACGACATAGAAGGAATAGATAGAGAAGTATATGAAAATGCAGCAAAAACAATATTCTCAGAGCCTAATTTAGATATTGTTTATCATGAAACATTAGAGTTTAATAAAGGGGAGAGAGTATTTGCTATAGAGTACCTTCCAGGTCAATATGACCAAAGAGGAGATTGGGCGGCTCAATGTATACAAATAGTAAATGAAGGTAAGAGACCAGAAATAAATACTGCTAAAGTATATATACTAACAGGTAATATAACTGATGAACAGTTTGATAAAATAAAAGATTATATAATAAATCCAGTAGATAGCAGAGAGGATTCTTTAGAAAAGCCAGAAAGCTTAAAAATGGAAACACAAATTCCTACAGAAGTAGAAATACTAGATGGATTTATAGATTTAAATGAAGAAGGATTAAAAGTATTTTTAAAGAATAATGGACTTGCTATGACATTAGAGGATTTAGCTCATATTCAAGGATATTTTAAAAATACTGAAAAGAGAAATCCTACGATAACAGAGATAAAAGTATTAGATACTTATTGGTCAGATCACTGTAGACATACTACATTCATGACTGAAATAGAAGATGTAAAAATAGAAAGTGGTAAATATACAGATATAATAAAAGAAGCTTATGATATGTATCTTGAATCAAGAAAAAATGTTTATGTAGATAAACAAAAAGATATATGCTTAATGGACATAGCAACTATAGCTATGAAAGAATTAAGGAAACAAGGTAAATTAGAAGATTTAGATGTAAGTGAAGAAATAAATGCTTGTAGTATAAATGTTGATGTTGAAATAGATGGAAAAGTAGAGCCATACTTAGTAATGTTCAAAAATGAAACTCACAACCATCCAACAGAAATAGAGCCGTTTGGTGGAGCAGCTACTTGTTTAGGTGGGGCAATAAGAGACCCATTATCAGGAAGAAGTTACGTATACCAAGCAATGAGGGTTACAGGAAGTGCAGATCCAAGAACAACTTTAGAAGATACATTACCAGGTAAACTTATGCAAAGAAAAATAACTACTGAAGCAGCTCATGGGTATAGTTCATATGGAAATCAAATAGGTCTTACAACTGGTCAAGTTGCAGAAGCTTATGATGAAGACTTTGTTGCAAAGAGAATGGAAATAGGGGCAGTAATAGCTGCAGTACCTAAAGAAAATGTAGTAAGAGAAGTTCCTCAAAATGGAGATATAGTTGTACTTCTTGGAGGAAAAACAGGAAGAGATGGATGTGGAGGAGCTACAGGTTCATCTAAAGAACATAGCGAAGAGTCTATACTTACTTGTAGTGCAGAAGTTCAAAAAGGAGATGCACCAAATGAGAGAAAGATACAAAGATTCTTCAGAAATAAAGAAGTAGCACAAATGATAAAAAGATGTAATGACTTCGGAGCAGGTGGAGTATGTGTTGCTATAGGAGAGGTTGCAGATAGTTTAGATATAAATCTAGATTTAGTTCCTAAAAAATATGATGGACTTGATGGAACTGAAATAGCTATATCAGAATCACAAGAACGTATGGCAGTAGTTATAGATGCTTCTAATAAAGATAAGTTCATAAGTTTAGCAAGACAAGAAAATTTAGAGGCAACTCATGTAGCTACAGTAACTAATACTGGATATATGAGGATGTTCTGGAATGGTAAAGCAATAGTTAATATGAGTAGAGATTTCATAGAAACAAATGGAGTTAAACAAACTACTAAAGTTCATGTTGATAAAGTTAATGAAGAAAGCACATTCTTTAAAAGTGAGTTAAAAGAAAGAGAAAGTGAATTAGCTATAGAAGAAGATATAAAAGATAAATTTATGGAAGTATTATCAGATTTAAATGTTTGTTCTAAAAAAGGATTAGTAGAAAGATTTGATAATACAATAGGTTCAAACACTGTACTTATGCCATTTGGTGGTAAGTACCAAGCAACGGAAGCTCAAGGTATGGTAGCTAAAATACCAGTACTTGGTGGAGAAACTAATACTTCAACAATAATGACATATGGATATAACCCTAAAATAGGAAAATGGAGTCCGTTCCATGGAGCATTATATGCAGTAGTTGAATCTGTGTGTAAAGCTGTGGCTATTGGGGGTAAATATGATTCAATAAGACTTACGTTACAAGAGTATTTCGAAAAACTTGGTGATAACCCAATAAAATGGGGTAAACCATTTGCAGCACTTTTAGGTGCATATTATGCTCAAAATAAACTTGGAATACCTGCAATAGGTGGAAAAGACAGTATGTCAGGTACATTTAAAAATATAGATGTACCACCAACGTTAGTATCATTTGCTGTGGATACTGTGGATGCAGATTATGTAGTATCACCAGAATTTAAGAAAATTAATTCACAAGTTGTAATGTTATGCACAGATAGATTAGAAAATGATGTAATTGATTTTGAAATGTTAAAGAAAAACTTAGATAAGGTAACAGAACTTATACACAATAAACAAGTATTATCAACATATGCACTTGGATTTGCAGGTATAGGAGAAGCTATATCTAAGATGTCATTTGGTAATAGAATAGGATTTAAGTTCGATGAAAGTATAGAAGATTTATTTAAACCTAACTATGGAAATATAGTACTTGAATTAGCAAATGAAGATTTAGATTTATTAGATGGATATAACTATATGGTATTAGGGTCTACAACAGAAGAACAAAGTATAATAATAGAAAATGAAGAGATATCATTAGAAGAATTATACAATTCTTATTGTGAAACACTAGAGCCTATATTCCCAACTAAGTCAGTAGATGTAAAAGAAAAGATAGAAACTATAAACTTTATATCTCAAGGTGAAGCTAAAAAATCATCTATAACTATAGCAAAACCAAGAGTATTCATACCAACGTTCCCAGGAACAAACTGTGAATATGATTTACAAAGAGCTTTTGAAAAAGCAGGAGCAAACACAAATATAGAAGTATTTAAAAACTTAACATACAAAGATATAGAAGATTCTATAGAAACAATAGTTAAACAAATAAAACAGTCACAAATAATAATGTTACCTGGAGGATTTAGTGCAGGTGATGAGCCAGATGGTTCAGCTAAGTTTATGGCTACAGTATTTAGAAATCCTAAAGTTGCTGAAGCTGTTAATGAATTCTTAACTAAGCAAGATGGATTAATGCTAGGAATATGTAATGGATTCCAAGCGCTTATAAAACTTGGATTAGTGCCATTCGGTGAAATAAGAGAAACAAGTATTGATGCGCCAACATTAACTTACAATAACATAGGTAGACATCAATCTAAGATAGTTAGAACAAGAATAGCGTCTAATAAATCTCCTTGGTTAGCGGGTACAGAAGTTGGAGACACTCACAGTATAGCAATATCTCATGGAGAAGGTAAATTTGTTGCTAGTGAAGAAGTTATGAGGCAGTTAATAGCTAATGGTCAAATAGCTACTCAATATGTAGATTTCAATGATAATGCTACGTATGATATAGATTTTAATCCAAATGGTTCAACTTATGCAGTTGAAGGTATAACAAGTGCTGATGGTAGAATATTTGGTAAGATGGGTCATTCAGAGAGAATAGGGGAGCATGTTATAAAGAATATAATAGGTAAAAAGGATCAAAAGATATTTGAATCTGGAGTAAATTACTTTAAATAAGATTAAGAAAAGAATAGTGTATTAAATTACTAATATACTATTCTTTTTATATTTTTTAGCACTCTATGATTGACAGTGCTAAAAAATATACTACAATAATATTTGTAAGGGGAACAGAATTTTATCCCATAAATTTTAATAAAAATTAGGAGGAGATAAAATGACAAATCAAAAGGGTAGCATATCAATACATACAGAAAATATTTTTCCAATAATAAAAAAATGGCTATACTCAGACAAAGATATATTTATAAGAGAGCTTATAAGTAACGGTTGTGATGCAGTAAATAAATATAAGAAATTAATTTCATTAGGAGAGGCTAAAGGCAATTCTGATGAAGATTATAAAATAAAAGTATATATAGATAAAGAAAATTCAGCACTTATATTTGATGATAATGGTATAGGTATGACTGCAGAAGAAGTAGAAAAATATATAAATCAAGTTGCATTCTCAGGTGCAGAAGATTTCTTTAACACATACAAAGATAAAATGAATGAAGAAAATGATATAATAGGACACTTTGGATTAGGATTCTATTCTTCTTTTATGGTATCTAAAAAAGTACAAATAGATACACTTTCTTATAAAGAAAATGCAACACCAGTAAGATGGGTAAGTGAAGATGGATTAGAATTTGAATTAAGTGAATCTAATTCTAGAAATACAAGAGGTACAACAATTACATTATTCTTAGAAGATGATAGTAAAGAATTCTTAGAAGAATACACAGTAAGAAGTATAATAGATAAATACTGCTCATTTTTACCAGTAAATATATACTTAGAAACTATAAAAAATGAAGAAGTAAAAGAAGATGAAGTAGTAGATACAACACCTATAAATGATACAAATCCATTATGGTTAAAAGCTCCAAAGGATTGTACAGATGAAGAATATAAAGAGTTCTATAGAAAAGTATTCAATACTTTTGAAGAGCCGTTATTTTGGATACACTTAAATGTAGATTATCCATTTAATTTAAAAGGGATATTATACTTCCCTAAATTAAAAAATGAATTTGAACTTATAGAAGGTAAGGTTAAATTATACAACAACCAAGTATTCGTGGCAGATAATATAAAAGAAGTTATACCAGAATTCTTGCTATTATTAAAAGGTGTAATAGATTGCCCAGATTTACCTTTAAATGTATCTAGAAGTTTCTTACAAAATGATAGAGATGTGAGTAAAATTTCTAAGCATATAGTTAAAAAGGTTGCAGATAAATTAAAATCATTATATAAAAATGAAAGAGAAAATTATGAAAAGTTCTGGGATGATATACAAGTATTTATTAAGTTTGGATGCCTAAAAGATGAAGGATTCTATGATAAAGTAAAAGAGTCTTTATTATTTAAAACTATAGATGGAAACTATATAACTTTAAATGACTATTTAGAAAACTGTAAAGAAAAACATGAAAACAAGGTATTCTATGTAAGTAATGAAGAGCAACAATCACAATATATAAAGTTATTTAAAGGTTATGGATTAGATGCAGTTATATTAGACTCTACAATAGATAATCATTTTATATCTATGATAGAATTTAAAAATCAAGGAGTGAACTTTAATAGAATAGATGCAGATTTATCTGATATATTAAAAGATAAGGATAATGAAGAAAATAAAGAAACAAGAACTGATATAGAAAATTTATTCAAAGAAGTGATAGGTGATAGAATAAAAACTTATTCTGTAGAAAGTCTAAAGAATGAAGAAACACCTGCAGTTATATTAGTTTCAGAACAATCTAGAAGAATGGCTGAAATGAAATCACAATTTGCAGGTATGGATTTTGGAATGAGTTTTGAAGAAGAAAAAACTTTATTAATAAATGATAATAGTTCAATAATTAAAAAGCTTGTTTCATTAAAAGATGATGAAAGTAAAAAAGAACAAGTATCATTAATTTGTAATCAAATAGCAGATATAGCTTTATTATCTAATAAAGAATTAGATTCTAAACAATTAGATGAATTTATAAAGAGAAATAATCAACTTATGAGCATGATAATTTCATTATAAGAAATCCCCTAAATGGGGATTTTTTATTTATATAATATTTTATTGTTGACCCTAACATTGTGTCATACCTTAATATAAACTTAGGAGGTGGAAAATGTATAAAATAAATGAAGTATCAAAATTAACAGGTGTAAGCATTAGAATGTTACATCATTATGATAAGATAGGACTTTTATCACCTAKTAAAAGAACTGATTCAAATTATAGAATGTATAATGATGAAGATATAACTAGGCTTTATCAAATACTACTTTTTAAAGAATTAGAATTTCCCCTTCAAGAAATAAAACAAATATTAGATGATAAAGAGTTTAATAGAAAGGAAGCTTTAAAAGTTCAACGAAATCTTATATTTGAAAAGAAAAAGAGGTTAGAACGGATATTAGAATCAATAGATGATACTATTGAAAATTTAGGAGGAACTATGAGTAAAAATAATTTTAAAGCATTTGATTATAAAGAAGTAAAAAAACATCAAGAAAAGTACAAAGAAGAAGTAGAAAAAAGATACGGAAAGAGTGATGCATATAAAGAAAGTCAGAAAAAAACTTCTAAGTACACTAAAAATGATTGGAATAATATAATGGAAGATGCTAATTTAATATATGAAGAATTAGCTAAGTTAATGGATAAAGACCCAGCAGATGAAAAAGTTCAGGAATTAATTGAAAAGTGGAGAAATCATATAACAACTAATTTTTATAACTGTACTATAGAAATATTTAGAGGTCTATCTCTTATGTATGTATGTGATGAAAGATTTACTAAAAACATTGATAAGTATGGAAAAGGATTAGCACAATTCATGAGTGATGCAATGAATATATATTGTAATAATAACACTAAATAAGTATGAAAAAGCCCATAGTAATTTAATTTACTAAGGGCTTAATTTTATATAATTTTAAACTAATAATAAGTCTATATGTAAGAWTAAACTAATAATAAGTCTATATGTAAGAACCCTTCCTTAACTCCATCAATTTGCACATCTGTTATTTTGCAATTTCTTATTTCTCCATTTAGATTAACTTCAACTACTTTACTTGCATCATTAGCATCTAAAAATCTTTGGAATTCAGTTCTATGAATTTCTACAGGTATACTATTATCTAATTTTTTTCCGTAAATTACAGCAGGTATATAACCTCTTTTTCTTATAGCTTTAGTTTTTTCATTTAAATCTCTGTTTAGTGCGTTTAGCATATTTTTATCCCCCTTATAACATAGAAAAAATTTAAGGCTTGTTTACCTATAATAAATAATATTTAAATATAAGTTTAATTATTCATAAAAATAAAAATAATTTGTATAGCAAGTTTAATCCAGTATAGACATAGGGATAATGTATAAAATAACAACAATGGAGACATTTTTAGAAAAGGATGTGAAAATATGTTCAAGCCTAAAAGAGTTTTATTTGAAAAGGGCACTTTAGATACAGAARWAACTATAATAATAATATATTAAAAATATAGATACTTTAATTTATATTATTAAATTAATATTGGGGGAAGATATATATGATAATGTATTTAAGAAATTCTGGTCATAAAAAAGGAAATCAAAGTAATATTCCTAATGTCATTGCATTTACTATGATAAGAAATTTTTTTAATGATAAAAGTTACCAAGAAATGAGAAGGGAATATTTTATTAGAGATTTAAGTTCTAATGAAATAAATCAAAGTATGAGAGATATTAAATGGTTATTTAAAGAGTATAAAGGGTTAGATGTTATAACTATTGAAAATAAAAAAGGGAATATAACAAAATTTATTTTATAAAATAGTAGATCCTCTTAGTGAGGGTCTTTATTTATTTAACAAAAAYAATATAAGTAATGTTAATACTATATAATTAAATGGTAAAATATATAATGTTAATACTATATAATTAAATGGTAAAATATATAATATATACCATAGTAAGCTTAAAATTAAAATTATAGGGAAATAATTATTACGAATAAAATCATAAATTATAGGAGAATATTAATGATTGGTTTAATATCAGATACACATGGTTTACTTAGACAAGAGGTAGTAGATAATTTAAATAATTGTAATTTAATAATACATGCAGGAGATATAGGTAAATTTGAAGTAATAGAAAACTTAAAGAAAATATCAAATGTAGAATTTATAAGAGGAAACTGTGATAAAGATAAAAGTATAGCAAAAGAAGATAGAATAGTAGAGATATATAATAAAAGAATATATCTAATTCATGATATATCAAAAATAAATATAAATTTAAAAGAAGATAATATAGATATTGTTGTATATGGACATTCTCATAAACCTAATATATATGAAGATAATGATATATTATATATAAACCCTGGGTCAGTTGGACCGAGAAGATTTAAATTACCTATATCTATGGCAAAGCTTAAGGTATTAGGGGATGCATCTTATTATGATTCACTAAAGTTAATTGATGAAAATATTTATAGATATAAATGTTATGAAGTAGAATTTATACCTATAGCAATATAAACAGTATATTTACACATTAGAAAGGAATAATTATGTTCGGATATGTAAAAATAAATAAAATGGATTTAACCTTCAGAGAATATGAACACTATAGAGGTTATTATTGTGGGCTATGTAAATGTTTAAAAGATAATCATGGTGAGATATCTAGATTATCTTTAAATTATGATATAACATTTTTAGTACTAATATTAACAGCGGTATATAAACCTAAATCTACTGTAATAGAAGAAGGGTGCATAACAAATCCATTTAAGAAAAAGAAAAAGATAATGAATGAAATAACAGAATATGCAGCAAGTATGAATGTACTTTTAACATATTATAAATTAGAAGATAATTTAAAGGATGATAATAGATTAAAGGATAAGATTGCATATAGTATGTATAAAGGAAGGTTAAAATCAGCTTATGAAAAATATCCTAAAAAAGCTGAATTTATAAAAGAACAATTAGAAATATTATATAATTTAGAGCAAGAAAAAAATACTAATATTGATTTAGTTTCAAATACATTTGGAAAGTTAATGTCAGAGATATTTGCATATAAAGAAGATGAATTTGAAAGTGAACTAAGAAACATTGGATTTAATATAGGTAAATATATATATTTATTAGATGCATATGAAGATTTAGACAATGACTATAAAAATGGTAGATATAATCCTTTTATAGACTACATAGATAGAAGAGAAGAATTAAAAGAGCGAGTAGATAAATTAATAAGTATGTCATTAGGAATGGTTGGTAGAAGAATAGATAAATTAAACTTAAAGGTCAATACATCTATAATAGAGAATATAATATATTCAGGTGTATATTTAAGATATCAAAATATATTAGAGGAAGGTGTTAAATAAATGTATAGCAATGTATATGATAATAAATTTTTAAATATAAAAGAACTTATTGATAAGTGTGAATTTGAAAAAGCATATAATGCGTTAAAAGGTATAAGTGAAAGATGTTCTAAATGGTATTATTTAAATTCATTGTCTGCTATGAATTTAGGATACTATGAAGAAAGTGAAGATAGTATAATAAAGGCAGCGGAACTAGAACCAGAAAATAAAGAATATAAGGAACTTTTAGAAAGCTATAATTTCTATAGAGATGACTACAGAGATAGATCTTATAATTACAATAGAAGAAGACATTCTGATTTAGGAGGGTGTTGTTGCTGTTGTTGTGATGATTGTTGCTGTTGCTTAGGTGATGACTGTTGCGAAGACTGTACAAAATTATGGTGTCTAGATTCATGTTGTGAATGCTTCGGTGGAGATTTAGTAAGCTGTTTCTAAGGGGGATTTGATGAGTAAAAAGATATCTTATAGTGGAATACTATTAGCTATAAATTTAATTTTATTAATACTGATAAATGTTATACCTATGAATACAATATTTCTTATGGGGTTAGCGTCTCTTCCAATATCTATAATAATAATGGAATATGGTCCTAAGAGTGGTTTTATTTTTTATATAGCATCTGTTATTTTAGGATTCATAGTAATTAATAGTAAATTTCAGTGGGTATTAAATACTTTTACATTTAGTATATATGGATTGATAAAATATATTATTGAGAGTGACAGACCTATATATATAGAATATATTCTTAAGATATTGTTTGCAAATATAGCGATTTTTATTGTTTATGTTATATTGAAACCATTTATTTATATACCTATAAGCTTATTTACAATATTAACTTTTGAAGTATTATTTATTGTATATGACCATATATATAGTTTGTTTATAGAATATTACAACACTAAGTTTAAGAAAATAATAAATAGAGTATTATAAAAAGAGATATGAATTAGAATAGATATGAATTAGAATTCATATCTCTTTTATGTTTATTTTAATTTAAAGTAATCTTTTTGTTGGTCGCTTATAGCTTTCTCGCATTTACCGCATGCGTAATAAGTATCTCCTAAATCAAATTTATTTGATTCTTTATTATAAACTAAATTTCTTTTATCTATAATACCTGAAGTTCTTAAATCAGTTTTGCAGTTTATACAAGTAGTAATATTGCATAAAGATTCTAGGTCTTTAGGAGTAGTACTTTCAACTAAAGAATTACAATTTAAACATATTACAGAGTTAAGTTCTTCCTTGGCTATTTCAATAGGCTTTTTTTCTTCAGTAGAGTATTTGAATATTTTATTTTCACAAACTATGTAACCCGTTTCAAATATGTTTGAGTTACACTTTTTACAAAGCACAGTTGGTATATTAAGGCTTTCTTTTTTTATACTTGTATTTTTATCACTTTTATTTTTTTCTTTATTTTTATTGTTTTGAGGGACTTCTTTATTAGGATTTTTTAATATATAGAAGTAATCATTTAAATCTTTATATTTATTTTGTCTTGCTACATAAACTAAATGGTCGTAAATAGTAGCAAATTCTTTATTTTTTGATTTTGAGTTAATGTCTATAAGTTTGTTCTCTATAGCGTATTTAACTATAGAAATATAGTTATACTTAGTTGCAAAAAATAGAACAAGCTCATCGAATATTCCTGCACCAACCTTATCTAAAAACTCTATCCATAAATCAGGTGACTCTAAATATAAATTTTTACTTAAATTATCTAAATCTTTTTCTATATTAGATTTCATTATATATACCTCCCTAAGAATTAAAAAAGGAATACCCCAAATATAATTATTTTTAATGAGATAGTCCTTTTTTACTATAATTATATATCAAATATATCTACATTTGGAGATAAAGAATAAATGATATCCTTTCTTTCAACTATTATTTGACTAGTTTTTGAAATGATAGGATCATTTGCAATATGACATAGAAGTTCTTTAGTTGGATTTATAGCAATTGGATTTCCAACTCTTCTTAACATATTTATATCTCCATTGGTATCACCATATGCATATGACTTATTTAAATCAATGTCATACTTCTTTACAAAATCATCTATAGCAGTATTTTTACTTCTTGAGTCCCACATAGGAATTACAGTACCGTTAAACGTTCCGTTTTCAAAAACATAGTTACTTCCTATAGAATCTGTAACGCTATACTTTTTAGCCATTTTTTCTACTAAAAAATTAGGGCTACCAGATATAAAGATTACAATGTGTTTATTATCTAAATGCCATTTTATTCTTGAACGAGTATATTTGTATACTCTATCAGATTTTAAGTTTATTACTTGGTCGCTAGTAAAGTCTATACAAGTTTTATCTAATCCGATTAAATACTTTACATATAAATCACATACTTCATCTAAATAATCATCATAATTACCCTGTCTCTTATCCCAGTCCATAAAAGTATCTCTAGCATGTTCAAGCCATGCTTTTTGGTCGATTATATCATATTTTATAAGCTTTTTAAAATGTTCAACCATAAGAGAATCCCTATAAAGAGTACCGTCTATATCAAAAAAAGCTGCTATTTTTCCCATAAAACTCACCTCTATTAACCATTTATTTTATTATATTACAAAAATTATGTAAGTTGTAAAATTATACAAAATAAATTAGAATTATTTTTATTATTTAATAAGCTTTATTAGTTTATAGTATATTCAAAAACATAGATATTGATTATGGTTAATTCACTAAAATGAAGAAAATAATAAGGATATATATGAAAATAAGGATGTGATTTTATGAAATTTAATTTTGCAAAGGTTACAAATTCAAGGCTTATGGGAACTATGGGTCTTATAATAGGTTGGGGAAATGAAGATGATAGAATAATACAATATTTTTTATTAGATGCGGAAGGTCTTGGACTAGCAGATTATGTTAGTTTAAAAAATCCAACTAAAGATGAATCATATAGAGAAGAAGAAAGACTTATGGGAGGATTAGGTTCAGATAGAATAAGAATATCTAAAGAAGAAGCTTTATTTTTAGTTAAATATTTTGGAAATAAAAACTCTTATTATGAAAAAGAACTTCCAGGTGAAGTTGATGAGTATATTGATATTATAGAAAGATATGAAACTGATTTGACTATAGAAGAGTTATATCCTAAGATATGTAAACCGATAGATGATGAAGTTGAGTTTATAAATTATATGACTATGAGATTTATAGCTTGGGATAGGGAAAGTTTAAAGTATTTTTCTAAAAATGACGAGATTTCAAATATGCATATAACTAATATAAATGGAACACTTTTAAAAAATATTGTAATTTCAAAAGGAAAAGGTAGATATATAAGTGATGCATTATATGAAGATAATGATGGATACTATAAATCTAAAATAGCTTTTAGTATAGATAAAAATGAAAATGGATTTAAAATTAATTCCATGGTAGTAACTGATAAGGAACCTATATTTGATTTTGAGGTTTTTGATGAGATATCTAAACCAGAGTTTGTAAGTATATATAATATAAAAAAAATAGATGAGTTTTTAGAAGTATTTTATAAAGATAATCCATTTGTACTAAAAAGTGAAATGGATAATAGTGTATTCTTTACAAGATTCAATTTTAACAATAATCATGTTAAGAAAGATGTATATATAATAAATAATGATATTAAAGCTATATATTATCAAATGGGAGACGAGTTTTTTGTAGGAACTTATAGTGACAATGATAGAAAGTATATAAATAAGATACTTCAGTGTAACTATAAGCAATATCTATATATTAAAGAAGAGTTATACTTTGAAGAAAATGTTCTATATGATTTTGTTGAATCTGGTTCAGAAGATTTTTATGATTTTTTAGATATATAAAAATAAATAAAGCCATGAATATTTATTCATGGCTTTATTTTGTATTTATAATATTGGGGGAATATTATGAGGAATACATTTATATTATAGACAGATATAAATTTCTTATACTACTTATAATAAATTTATTATAAAAAATTACATTTCTTCCTCATCAAATTCTTCTATGTTTATAGGAGTCATACCAGGCATCATCATATAAGGCATCATAGGAGTCATACTAGGCATCATCATATAAGGCATCATAGGTTGCATTTGTCCACTCATCATCTGCATCATCATTTGTTGCATCATTTGAGGTGGAATCATAGCAGGCATCATAGGCTGCATTTGCTGTTGCATCATATTAATATACATATCATCTTGATTATCACAATAATCCTCATCATACTCATCTAAATCATTAGCTCCTTGATACATGCAAGGGTTGTTCATATAAGGGTTCATATAAGTCATATATCCGCCCGTCGTATTTGGATTCATCTGCATACCACAAGAATTTACATACATCATAGGGTCTATATAAGGTCTAGGGTATATATAACTAGCATCCAAATCATCGTTATATTGGTTATTTGAATACATATCAAAGTTCATATTAAGTTGCACCTCCAAAAAATAATATACACAATACTATAAAATCACTTTAATAATATATATATTAGAAAAAATATTAATATGTGCATTTTCTGTATTAATTAAAAAATATTAATACAATAATAGCTCTACCTAGAATAAGGATATATTTAAAGTATTAAATATAAGATTTTTATAACTAAGCTAGTATATATAACTTATAAATAGAGAAATATATATATGGTAAATTACTTTTTAAAATAATTAAAAAAATAATAAAAAAAGTATTGACGATATAATTATTAGATGATATAGTTATACTTGTTCTTAAGGAAAGGGCAAAAGAAAATAAAAAACTTTAAAAAATTAAGTTGACAAAGAAAAACAACTTTRGCTTAGTAGCATATATTATAGCYCCTATAGTATAAAATATACCACCAATAACAAGTAATGACAAACCTTGTGGAGATAGAGCTGCCTTTAATGGTYCTATTAGGAATATAGCTAACCATCCCATTAGTACATAAATACTTGTTGAAAGCCACCTAGGGCAATTAAACCAAATTAATTTAAAACATATTCCAACTATAGCAATAGTTATTATTACACTAAATAAAATCCATCCTGTAATACCTCTAAGTGCAATTAAACAAAAAGGAGTATATGTTCCAGCTATTAAAAGAAATATCATAGCATGATCTATTCTTCTTAAATAACTTATAACCTTCTCTGTAGAAACAACTAAGTGATAAGTTGCAGAAGCTGAATATAAAAGAAT
>NZ_CP048741.1:2283958-2289767 GCF_018336475.1 Romboutsia sp. 13368 | reverse complement strand
GGTCTTGTAAAGCTGTTTTTATTACTAAAGCAAGTAATCCTACAAATGATAATATTGCACCAGCTAAGTGGGTAAAACCATTWATAGGCTCTCTAAGATAATTGTTAATAATGCTTCAAAAGTTCCTGGAAGTCCTACTAAAACTAAAGCTGATAGTAAAAATATTGTTCCACTTACTAAAGTCCCTACTGGTAATATTACAATTGAAACTATAGTATCTTGAACTTTACTACTAAATTTTTTTATATATGGTAATTTATACATTATATACATTATCAAATAAATTATATTTGTTGTAATAACTTTATCTATAACATTAGGCAACTGACCTCCTGGAAATTTAGTAAAAATAATGAAAAAATTAATAAAAAAGTATTGACGATATAAAATAAAGATGATATATTATTACTTGTCCTTAAGAAAAGGACAAAACAAAATAAAAAACTTCAAAAAATAAGTTGACAAAGAAAAATAACTTTGGTAAACTAAAGAAAGTTAATGAAATGAACTTTGAAAATTAAACAGTAGGTTAATTTATAGAATTACAACTAACAAACCAAGCCAGATATTCAGATTAGATTTATCTGAGCAGGTAGTCAAATTTATTTGAGCAACGGATTTATCTGAAGCGGTAGCAAAGATATATCGTTGGCGATATAAATTCGAAGAATTTATTTTGAGAGTTTGATCCTGGCTCAGGATGAACGCTGGCGGCGTGCCTAACACATGCAAGTCGAGCGAACCCTTCGGGGTGAGCGGCGGACGGGTGAGTAACGCGTGGGTAACCTGCCCTATACACACGGATAACGTACCGAAAGGTACGCTAATACGAGATAACATATTTTTATCGCATGGTAGAAATATCAAAGCTCCGGCGGTATAGGATGGACCCGCGTCTGATTAGCTAGTTGGTAAGGTAATGGCTTACCAAGGCGACGATCAGTAGCCGACCTGAGAGGGTGATCGGCCACATTGGAACTGAGACACGGTCCAAACTCCTACGGGAGGCAGCAGTGGGGAATATTGCACAATGGGCGAAAGCCTGATGCAGCAACGCCGCGTGAGCGATGAAGGCCTTCGGGTCGTAAAGCTCTGTCCTCAAGGAAGATAATGACGGTACTTGAGGAGGAAGCCCCGGCTAACTACGTGCCAGCAGCCGCGGTAATACGTAGGGGGCTAGCGTTATCCGGAATTACTGGGCGTAAAGGGTGCGTAGGTGGTTTCTTAAGTCAGAGGTGAAAGGCTACGGCTCAACCGTAGTAAGCCTTTGAAACTGAGAAACTTGAGTGCAGGAGAGGAGAGTAGAATTCCTAGTGTAGCGGTGAAATGCGTAGATATTAGGAGGAATACCAGTTGCGAAGGCGGCTCTCTGGACTGTAACTGACACTGAGGCACGAAAGCGTGGGGAGCAAACAGGATTAGATACCCTGGTAGTCCACGCCGTAAACGATGAATACTAGCTGTCGGAGGTTACCCCCTTCGGTGGCGCAGCTAACGCATTAAGTACTCCGCCTGGGAAGTACGCTCGCAAGAGTGAAACTCAAAGGAATTGACGGGGACCCGCACAAGTAGCGGAGCATGTGGTTTAATTCGAAGCAACGCGAAGAACCTTACCTAAGCTTGACATCCTTTTGACCTCTCCCTAATCGGAGATTTCCCTTCGGGGACAGAAGTGACAGGTGGTGCATGGTTGTCGTCAGCTCGTGTCGTGAGATGTTGGGTTAAGTCCCGCAACGAGCGCAACCCTTGCCTTTAGTTGCCAGCATTAAGTTGGGCACTCTAGAGGGACTGCCAGGGATAACCTGGAGGAAGGTGGGGATGACGTCAAATCATCATGCCCCTTATGCTTAGGGCTACACACGTGCTACAATGGGTGGTACAGAGGGCAGCCAAGTCGTGAGGCGGAGCTAATCCCTTAAAGCCATTCTCAGTTCGGATTGTAGGCTGAAACTCGCCTACATGAAGCTGGAGTTACTAGTAATCGCAGATCAGAATGCTGCGGTGAATGCGTTCCCGGGTCTTGTACACACCGCCCGTCACACCACGGAAGTTGGGGGCGCCCGAAGCCGGATTGCTAACCTTTTGGAAGCGTCCGTCGAAGGTGAAATCAATAACTGGGGTGAAGTCGTAACAAGGTAGCCGTATCGGAAGGTGCGGCTGGATCACCTCCTTTCTAAGGAGAATTGCCTACTGTTTAATTTTGAGGGTTCATTAAAAATCTTYTCAAAATAGGGCGTAGCCCTAATGAGTACTTTGAGCACCTCGACACGAACGAAAGTGAGTGGAAGGTAGCGAAGTGCGTTAGCACTTTGAAAACTGCATAACATTTAGTGATATGACATCATTTTAAACATATATGACAAGAAAAGTCTTAAAAATTACAACTTTTAAGCACTGGAATAAACTGAGTGAATACGAAGTTTGTTCAGTAGCAATAACTTTTTAATAACTGGTCAAGTTATTAAGGGTGCAGGGCGGATGCCTTGGCACTAGGAGCCGATGAAGGACGTGATAAGCTGCGATAAGCTTCGGGGAGTTGCACGTAAACTTTGATCCGAAGATTTCCGAATGAGGAAACTCACTTAGAGTAATGTCTAAGTATCGTTAAGTGAATACATAGCTTAGCGAGGGGAACCCGGGGAACTGAAACATCTAAGTACCCGGAGGAAGAGAAAGAAATTCGATTCCGTAAGTAGCGGCGAGCGAAAGCGGAACAGGCCAAACCAATGAAGTTTACTTCGTTGGGGTTGCGGACATACGACATGGAAAGATATCGTAGATGAAGAGAGTTGGAAAGCTCCGCTATAAAATGTAATAGCCACGTAGTCAAAACGAGAAAAATACTAGTATGATCCAGAGTACCACGGGACACGTGAAACCCTGTGGGAAGCAGGAGGGACCATCCTCCAAGCCTAAATACTACCTAGTGACCGATAGCGTATAGTACCGTGAGGGAAAGGTGAAAAGAACCCCGGGAGGGGAGTGAAAGAGAACCTGAAACCCTGCACTTACAAGCTGTGGGAGCACATTACTTGTGTGACCGCGTACTTTTTGTAGAACGGGCCAACGAGTTACGATATGCAGCAAGGTTAAGCACTTAAGGTGTGGAGCCGTAGCGAAAGCGAGTCTTAAATGGGCGATTAAGTTGCATGTCGTAGACCCGAAACCGGGCGACCTATCCATGAGCAGGTTGAAGCGAAAGTAAAATTTCGTGGAGGACCGAACCCACGAGCGTTGAAAAGCTCGGGGATGACTTGTGGATAGCGGTGAAATTCCAATCGAGCCCGGAGATAGCTGGTTCTCCCCGAAATAGCTTTAGGGCTAGCCTCAAGGTTGAGAGAAGCGGAGGTAGAGCACTGAATGTCCTAGGGGGTATTGCACTTACCGAAGACTATCAAACTCCGAATGCCGTATTCTTATACTTGGGAGTCAGACTGTGGGTGATAAGATTCATAGTCAAAAGGGCAACAGCCCAGATCGTCAGCTAAGGTCCCTAAATGTACGTTAAGTGGTAAAGGATGTGGGATTGCACAGACAACCAGGATGTTGGCTTAGAAGCAGCCACTCATTTAAAGAGTGCGTAATAGCTCACTGGTCGAGTGATCCTGCGCCGAAAATTTCCGGGGCTAAAACGTACTACCGAAGCTACGGCATCATTTATGATGGGTAGGGGAGCTTCGTATGCAGGCTGAAGCATGACCGTAAGGACATGTGGACAGTATACGAGTGAGAATGTTGGCATGAGTAGCGAGACGTGGGTGAGAATCCCACGGGCCGTAAACCCAAGGTTTCCAGGGGAAGGTTCGTCCGCCCTGGGTTAGTCGGGACCTAAGCCGAGGCCGAAAGGCGTAGGTGATGGACAACAGGTTGATATTCCTGTACCGCCAATAAGCGTTTGAGAGATGGAGTGACACAGTAGGATAAGCTAACCACACTGTTGGTTATTGTGTGGCTAAGTATTGAGGCAGTCTAGATAGGCAAATCCGTCTAGATAATGCTAGGATACGATGGGTAAGCCCTTCGGGGCGAAGTAGCTGATTTCACACTGTCAAGAAAAGCTTCTATCGAGTTTAAAGGCGCCCGTACCGTAAACCGACACAGGTGGGTGAGGAGAGTATCCTAAGGCCAGCGAGAGAACTATTGTTAAGGAACTCGGCAAAATGACCCCGTAACTTAGGGAGAAGGGGTGCCTGTCTATGACAGGCCGCAGAGAATAGGCCCAAGCGACTGTTTACCAAAAACACAGGTTTCTGCTAAGTCGCAAGACGATGTATAGGAGCTGACGCCTGCCCGGTGCTGGAAGGTTAAGGGGATCTGTTAGAGCAATCGAAGCAGTGAACTTAAGCCCCAGTAAACGGCGGCCGTAACTATAACGGTCCTAAGGTAGCGAAATTCCTTGTCGGGTAAGTTCCGACCCGCACGAAAGGCGTAACGATTTGGGCACTGTCTCAACAATAGACTCGGTGAAATTGTAATCCCGGTGAAGATGCCGGGTACCTGCGACAGGACGGAAAGACCCCATGGAGCTTTACTGTAGCTTGACATTGGGTCTTGGTACTACATGTACAGGATAGGTGGGAGACTATGAAGCGTGAACGCCAGTTTGCGTGGAGTCATCCTTGGGATACCACCCTTGTAGTACTGGGACTCTAACCAGAGGCCATGAATCTGGTCTTGGGACACTGTCAGGTGGGCAGTTTGACTGGGGCGGTCGCCTCCCAAAAAGTAACGGAGGCGCTCAAAGGTTCTCTCAGTACGGTCGGAAATCGTACGTAGAGTGTAAAGGCACAAGAGAGCTTGATTGCAAGACATACAGGTCGAGCAAGGACGAAAGTCGGACTTAGTGATCCGGTGGTTCCGCATGGAAGGGCCATCGCTCAACGGATAAAAGCTACCCTGGGGATAACAGGCTTATCTCCCCCAAGAGTCCACATCGACGGGGAGGTTTGGCACCTCGATGTCGGCTCATCACATCCTGGGGCTGTAGTAGGTCCCAAGGGTTGGGCTGTTCGCCCATTAAAGTGGTACGCGAGCTGGGTTCAGAACGTCGTGAGACAGTTCGGTCCCTATCCGTCGCAGGCGTAGGAAATTTGAGAAGACCTGTCCTTAGTACGAGAAAACNNAGATGGACGTACCTCTGGTGTACCAGTTGTTCTGCCAAGGGCATGGCTGGGTAGCTATGTACGGAATGGATAAGCGCTGAAAGCATCTAAGCGCGAAGCCAACTTCAAGATAAGATTTCCCACCGTAAAGGTAAGACCCCAGGAAGACTACCTGGTTGATAGGTCGAAGGTGTAAGTGCAGTAATGTATTTAGCTTATCGATACTAATAGGTCGAGGACTTGACCAAAAATAAACCTAAAGGTTTATATCGCCAACCAAATCAAAGATTTCGGTTGCTAAAATAAAATGATAAATATTAAATGATATGCAGTTTTCAGAGTATTAACTCTAAAACTTATGCGGGTGTAGCTCAATGGTAGAGTTCCGGCCTTCCAAGCCGGCTGTGAGGGTTCGATCCCCTTCACCCGCTCCAAACAAAATAAAGATTATGTGGTTATTATAGCAAAGAGGATACACCTGTTCCCATACCGAACACAGAAGTTAAGCTCTTTAGCGCTAATGGTACTTGGTGGGCGACCGCCTGGGAGAGTAAGACATAGYCACGTAATCTTTTTTATTATTCAAATATTAGCTAAAGGTATTTACCTTTAGCTTTTTTATATAATTAAAAAGTTATTGTATACAAAATTTGATTCACATAATTAGTATAGATTTAATAAACTTTACATATTGTTATAAAAAAGAA
>NZ_CP048741.1:2276908-2278260 GCF_018336475.1 Romboutsia sp. 13368 | reverse complement strand
TATATTAATAGATTAAAAGGGAGAGAGGTGTAAATTCCTCTACAGCCCCCGCTACTGTAATGTGGACGAAACTCAATAAAATCACTGTAATTTATTTAATTATGGGAAGATGAGGAGTAGGATGAAACTAAGTCAGGAGACCTGCCTAAAGTTAAAAAATAGTTTCTTCGGGGTGAAGATAGTATCTTATAGATTATCATATCGTACTATAGATATTTGAACCTACCTTCGGTAGGTTTTTTTATTGTATAAATTCTATCATAATAATTTCTATTAAAATATAGTACAAAATACAAATCATAAATAAAGAGAACCCGAATTAGAACTACTTATTATTAAAGATTAAATATATAAGGAGGTATATAAAGAAAACATACTAAAATTGAAAAATACAGTTAGGAGATTAAAATGAATACAAAAGATATAGTAGTAGTTGGACTACTTTCAGCGATTTTAATGTCAGCTCAAATTATTTTAAGCTTCCTTCCAAATATAGAAATAGTAAGTTTATTAATCCTTATTTTCGCAATAAAATTAGGCACAAGAAAAACAGTATGTATAACACTTTTATATTCTGCATTAAATGTTTTAATTTGGGGATTAAATCTTTCAACAATAGGATATTTCTTCGTTTGGAGTGGATACGCTGTAATTTGTAGTAAATGTAAAAGATTTATAAATAAAGATATAACTGCAGCAATATTTCTCGGATTATTTGGTCTGATTTTTGGAGCATTATTTGCTATTTTATATTTACCTATGGGATTCTCATTTGCCTTTTCTTACTGGATAAACGGATTAATGTTTGATCTTATACACTGTATATCAAACTTTATAATTTGTATTTGGGCATTTAGTCCATTACTGTCAGGATTTGATAAGGCTATGAAAACTACGTATAAAAGATCTTATTATATTTAATAAATCTAAAGGAGTAAAGATATGAATAAAAAACTAATAATAACACTAGCTGCGGTACTAATTCTTATATTAGGTGTTGTAGGTATTAATGCCTTTAAAAATAAGGATGTTCAAGAAGGAAGCAAGACTATAACAATTGAATATGTTTCTGATGCTGATAACCTTAATAAAAAAGAAGAAATAAAAACAGATGAGGAAAAGCTTGGATCTGTACTAGATGGTAAAGAAGGATATAAGATAGAAAATGGTATGGTACTAGAAATTGAAAATATAGACTTAGCTGGTAGCAAATCTGAATATTGGAAGATAACAGTAAATGGTGAAGATGCTCAAGTTGGAGTTAATGATTTAATAATAAAAGATGGAGATGTTATTAAATTTGAAAGAACATCTTTCTAATAAAAAATAATAATATTATTATACAAAGACAC
>NZ_CP048741.1:2273317-2273876 GCF_018336475.1 Romboutsia sp. 13368 | reverse complement strand
AATTGTTTTGAAAATAATATTATTTTAGGTAGTGGTGCAACAGAACTTATTTCTTCATTTATAAAAGCTCTAAAACCTAAAAATGCTTTATTACTTTCACCTGCTTATTCAGAATATGAAAGCGAATTATCTAAAATAAATTGCAGTATAACTAAATACTATGCAAGATATGAAAATGACTTTGATATATGTACTTTAGATTTAATAAACACTTTAAAAGAAAAAGATTTTGATTTAATAGTAATTTGTAATCCTAATAACCCTACTGGATTTACTTTTTCATCTAAAGAAATAGAAAAATTGTTAAAATCTACTTCAGCTTTTGTTATGGTTGATGAAACTTATATTGAGTTTACAGATACAGATRTTTATTCTTCTACTTCTTTAGTTGATAATTATAATAATTTATTTGTAATAAGAGGAACATCTAAATTTTTCTCAACTCCAGGAATAAGACTTGGATATGGGCTTATTGGTAATGAAGATATAAAAAATAAAATTTCTTCTCAGTTAGACTTATGGAATGTAAATATAATTGCATCAAATATGGGGCAAATTA
>NZ_CP048741.1:2271423-2272093 GCF_018336475.1 Romboutsia sp. 13368 | reverse complement strand
TGTAAAAGTCCTAATTTTAAATAAGTTAGGACTTTTACATTTTAACTATTAATATATAAATACTTTGTTAGACTAGATGAATTAAATTAAAATAAATATATGATAAGTAGTATTTAAAGGTACTATAAAATATGTAAAGATAATCGAAATAATATATTTATAAATCTAGATAAGGTGAATTAAATATGAAAAAAGCTGTTTTAGTAATTAGTTTTAGGACAACATATAAAGAAACTAGAGAAAAAACTATAGAGGCTTGTGAGAAAAAAATAAGAGAAGGTTTAGAAGGATATGATTTTTTTAGAGCATTCACTTCTAATACTATAATAAAAATATTAAAAAATAGAGATGGATTACATATAGAAAGTCCAATAGAAGTTTTAAATAGATTACATAAAGAAGGATATAAAGAGGTTATATTTCAAAGTTTACATATAATACGTGGAGAAGAATTCAATAAATTAAGAGAGCAAGTTGAAGAATATAATGATAAATTTGAAAAAATAATACTAGGTAGGCCACTATTGACATATRTAGAAGAYTATAAAGAAGTTGTARAAGCTATAGAAAATCAAGTACCTAAAATGGGATTTGAAGAGGCAATTGTATTTATGGGAYATGGAACATTCAATGAATCACACTTAACATATTCAGTTTTAGAATCTATGTT
>NZ_CP048741.1:2270131-2270969 GCF_018336475.1 Romboutsia sp. 13368 | reverse complement strand
AAAAATTATAGAGGCTTGTGAGAAAAAAATAAGAGAAGGTTTAGAAGGATATGATTTTTTTAGABCATTCACTTCTAATACTATAATAAAAATATTAAAAAATAGAGATGGATTACATATAGAAAGTCCAATAGAAGTTTTAAATAGATTACATAAAGAAGGATATAAAGAGGTTATATTTCAAAGTTTACATATAATACGTGGAGAAGAATTCAATAAATTAAGAGAGCAAGTTGAAGAATATAATGATAAATTTGAAAAAATAATATTGGGTAGACCATTACTAAAACATAAAGAAGATTATAAAGACTAAAGGTGACTTAATACAAAATGTTAGTTTAGATAAGATAGGAGATAAGGGACTATTCGTAAAAGAAATAGAGCCTAATATGAATGTTATTACAGATGTATGTATGTGTGAATACACTAGTCATGGACATTGTGGGATTCTAACTGAGGATGRTTNTGGTGCTATACCTAAAAGAGAAGATGCTAGGGATGTTCTTGTATTAAAAAAAGGATATACATCAATAAATGATTTACCAAAAGGAGCAAAAATAGGGACAGGCAGTAAGAGAAGAAAGTTTCAATTATTAAAAATTAGACCTGATTTAGATATAGTTCCAATAAGAGGTAATATCGATTCTAGAATAAGAAAAATAGAAGATGAAAATTTAGATGGAATAGTACTAGCAGCAGCAGGAATATTAAGAGCAGGAATGAGTGAGCATATAAATTGCTATATTCCAACAGACATAATAGTACCAGCACCTGCACAAGGAGCACTTGCTATAGAAATAAGAGAAGGAGACTTAGAAATAGAAAATTTAATAAATTG
>NZ_CP048741.1:2270001-2270117 GCF_018336475.1 Romboutsia sp. 13368 | reverse complement strand
AAACTGAAATACAAGTTGCAGCTGAAAGAGGATTTTTAGATGGAATAAATGGAAGTTGTCATATTCCYATGGGTGCTTATTGTGATATTAATGGAGAAAATATAAGTCTAACAGAC
>NZ_CP048741.1:2269500-2269973 GCF_018336475.1 Romboutsia sp. 13368 | reverse complement strand
TAATAAAAAAATTAGAAGGAAGTATTAAATCTCCTAGAGAAACTGGATTAGAGTTAGCTAAATTAGTTTTAAAGGAGTACAATAGCTATGAAAAAAGGTAAAGTATACTTGGTAGGTGCAGGGCCTGGAGATTATAAGTTATTAACCTTAAAAGGATTAGAATGTATACAAGAAGCTGATGTTATAGTTTATGATAGATTGGCAAATTGTAATTATCTAAAAGAAGCTAAAGATAATTGTGAGTTTATATATGTAGGAAAATCATCTAAGAACCACACATTGCCTCAACAAGATATAAATAGATTAATTGTAGATAAAGCTAAAGAAGGAAAGATAGTTAYAAGACTTAAGGGAGGAGATCCCTATGTATTTGGTAGAGGTGGAGAAGAAGGACAACTTCTAAAAGAGGAAAAAATAGAATTTGAAGTAGTACCTGGAATAACTTCTGCTATAGGTGGGCTTTGTTATWCAGG
>NZ_CP048741.1:2269385-2269492 GCF_018336475.1 Romboutsia sp. 13368 | reverse complement strand
TAACTCACAGAGACTATGCATCTTCTTTCCATGTTATAACTGGTCATTTAAGAGATGATAATAAAGAAAATTCAGAAATAAACTGGAATGCACTAGCTAATATAAAT
>NZ_CP048741.1:2268929-2269352 GCF_018336475.1 Romboutsia sp. 13368 | reverse complement strand
CTTGAAAAAATTACTTCTAATTTAATAAAAGAAGGAAAATCAAAAGACACTCCAGTTTCTCTTATAAGTTGGGCAACAAGACATAAYCAAAGAGTTATAACTTCTACACTAGAAGATGTTTATGAAACAGCTATAAGGGAAAATGTTAAGCCACCAACATTAATAGTAATAGGAGATGTAGTAAATTTAAGAGATACTCTTAACTTCTTTGAAAATAAGCCATTATTCGGAAAAAATATAATAGTTACTAGAAGTAGAACTCAAAGTAGTTCAATAGTAGAAAAGATAATGGACTTAGGTGGAAATCCAATAGAAGTACCTACTATAAAAATAGAAAAGATAGAAAACAATATAGAATTAGAAAATGAAATAAATAATATAAAAGATTATACATATTTAGTTCTTAGTAGTAAGAATGGTGTT
>NZ_CP048741.1:2268487-2268640 GCF_018336475.1 Romboutsia sp. 13368 | reverse complement strand
TGCTAGATGATAGTAAAAGAGATGAAGTATTAGAAATATTAAACTCAGGAGAAGTAGATTATATTACATTTGCAAGCTCATCTACAGTTACGAACTTTGTAGATATAATAGGAAATAATAACATAGACAAGTTAAATGAGTTAAAAGTTATAC